>CABXPU010000004.1 GCA_902514105.1 uncultured SAR86 cluster bacterium | reverse complement strand
TGCATCGCTAACAGATAAAGTTATTGCATAACTATTTTTAGTTTCATAATCAGGTGCTTCGACAAAAGTTAAAACATTTGAACTAGAAAGATTAAAACTTGCTGCATCTGTTCCACTTAAGGCAATTGTTAAAGCATCTTCATCTACATCAGAGCCAGCAACAGTAGTAATGGCAGTTTGATTTTCAGAAACACTATAAGTTGAAAGTAGATTATCAAAAGTGGGTGCATCATTTACTGCGTTAACCGTGACAGTAACATTAGCCGATGAGGTTTTGTCGCCTTGGGTAATGGTGTAATCAAAGGCATCAGAACCATTAAAATCAGCATCAGGTGAATAAGTGACTATATTATTTGAAACTGATGTTACTCCGCTAGCACCATTGGCTGCGACAACACTAATAGGCGCTGATGTTAAATATGAATCATTAGAAAGTGGATTAATATCAACGCTTTCATCTTCATCAAGGCTGGCTTCATCTGCTATAGCAGTTATGTCAGGAGCTAGCTCATCAGCATCTACATCCTGATCGGTTGCTATATAGTTAAGAACATCTGATTGATAGCTTGAAATAATTTCTGCAGTTGCTGTTCCGTTAGCTAATGCTTGTGCATCTGTTTGCAAGGTACTGGTTGCAAAATCAAAAACTGCAGTAGAAAGTGTATCTGAGGATTTAACCTCAATAACTGGCATCACTGAAGATAATGCTGAGATAAGATTTACTCTTGCCTCTTCAGCTACAGTTAAAGCCTTAGCAGTAATAATGTTATCAATAACTTTGGTTATAAAAGCTTCAGTTTCAATATCTACCTTGAGAGTAGTTGCTGCATATTCTGTATCTGTTTCTTCAGCTATAGCTTTAAAGTAATCTTGGGTGGTTTCGGTTGTGGTATTTAGGTTATTGGTAATATTTTGTAATGCATAAGCTAAGACTGTGAGCTGACTACCTTTCTCATAAAGATAATCATTGATTCCACCATCACCTTTGCCGGCAACAGGATCAACAGTAGCAATATCAAGCGAATCATCAATTCCAAGTGCTGCATTGACTAAAGATGAATCTACCATAAAGGCAGCAACTGAAGTTACAGGGGTAACCGCTTTAAAATTTGAATGACCAGTCAGCTTATGAACAATTAAAAGATTATCTAAGGCATTCCCAGAGTCAAGATCGGTTCCACCTAAACTAATCAAATTTCCATCAGAGTATTTGATGGTAAATTTTCCATCATTATCCGAAGTTGTTGTATCTTCACCCGAATCAGCAGTATAAGAATCATTGATATCAATAAAGATTTCAGCTTGACGAATATAGCCATCTACCGAAACACCATCGGTGTTTCTATAACCCTCAACAGTAACAGAAGTTGCTTGTGAACCACCAGCTCCTGAACACGTAATAGTAAATTGATTATTGCCTGGAGTTGCAATAGTTACATCCTCAGAACCACTTGTACCTTTACTACCAGTCCAAGCTCCAGAAGCAGAACAAGATGTAGCATTGGTAGATGACCAAGTTAAAGTAACAATTGAGTCTAATAAAACTGAAGATGATGAAGAGGAAAGGCTTGCAGTTGGAGTTGGTTCAGTTGGAGTAGTACTCCCTCCTCCTCCACCGCCACCGCACCCTGATAAAAGGATTATTACTAGAGCGGCTGAAAATATTTTATTTCTAAACATAGCTATCTATTATATTAAAAAATCTGAAAACATCACCCAATAAATGATTGGTGGAGCTAGGCGGGTTCGAACCGCCGACCTCTTGCGTGCCACGCAAGCGCTCTCCCAGCTGAGCTATAACCCCAAAAGAGTGAGAATTATATAACAGCATTGTTCGTAATGAATATTATTTGCTATATTTAATCGTATGGAATTTAAGACTTCTAAATCTTCATCAAATATTGGCGTTGTAATCACAGGCGTAGATTTATCAGAACCTTTAAATAATGATGTTATAAATGAAATTCATAATTTATGGGTTAATAATTACGTAGCTATTTTCCCCAACCAAAAGTTAGATCATAATTCTTATGCAGATTTTGCTAAACAATTTGGTTCGTATGGGAGTGAGCCTTATATAGGAACAATGAAATCACAACCACATATAGTGGAACTAAGAAGAAAAGCTAATGAAACTTCTTCACCCTTTGGAGGCACTTGGCATTCTGATTGGTCTTTTCAAGAGTCACCACCTTCAGCCACGATGCTGCATTCAAAGATAGTTCCCCCGGTTGGAGGAGATACCCTCTTTGCAAATACTGCCTTAGCATATGATGAACTTTCATTAGAGCTTAAAGAAAAGGTTAAGGGTTTAAATGCGTTTCACAGTGCAAAACTTCCCTATGCTAAAGATGGATTTTATGCATTAGAAAATGAAAAACGAACTTTAAAAATAAAACCTTCAAACAAGGCTAATGAAGCCTACCTTCATCCATTAGTCAGAGTTCATAAAGATACTAAAAGAAAATCACTTTTTATAAATCCCGTTTATACAATTGGTGTTGAAGGCATGAGTGAAGTCGATGCTTTTAATTTACTTTCAGAATTGTTTGAGCATATGTTGCAAGATAAATATATTTACCGCCATTCATGGAAACCTAATATGTTAATTATGTGGGACAACAGAAGTGTTATGCATATGGCTGAAGGTGGTTATGATGGCCATGAGAGATTGATGCACAGAATAACGTTAGCTGGTGAAACTCCTTTAAAAATCTAGCAAAAAAAAAGGGGTGCAAAAGCACCCCTTTAACAAGTTAATTAAAACTTAGAACCTCCAAGAAGCTCCAAATCTAATTCTTCTAGCAGTCTGATAGTTAGTTGGTCTAAGATAATTAGTATCCATAGAACCTACTCCACCACCATCTTCACCATACTCATTGATATCAGTAATAGCGTCTAAATCCAGAAGGTTAAATACATCCATTCTTAGAGTTAGATCACCGTTAGCAACTGGTGGATTCCAAGCAAGAAGTGCATCCAATTGGATGACCCATGCACTCTGAGAAATAGATCCTCTAGAAGTTAATACACCATTACAGTACCATGAAGAAGCACCATAAGCTGCTGCATAAACATCAGTTGGATGCTCACCGATACAACCAAAGTATCTAGGTGAAGTTACAGACATATTCAAACCACCAACAAGATTATTAGCTAACATTTTTGAACCATTAGCTTTAAATATATGTTTTCTGTGATTTGGAAGTTTACCGTAACTACCGTCAGTTAAACCAGGCTGGTCAAAGTCTTGGGTAATACCCGCATCGTCTTGACCGTTATCAGATTTAACAGTTCCTTCATAGTTACCAACTGTATCAGAATTAGTATAAGCAAGTCTTAATGCCCAGTCACCGTCCCATGCTCTTTCAAGCTCAAGAGTGAAACCATCGTATTCACGAATTGGTTTTGGGTAGTTAAGATCAGCTGCAGAAAGATCTACATATTGATCAAACTCTGGAAGATATACATTCATATCATTACCAGGGTTAGTTACAACATACTGATGGAATCCAGTAAAGGCTGCACAACCTGTTGCATAACCGTTACCAGCAGCACACCAAGCGTTCACAGCAGCATCAATCGCAACATCTTCAATAGTTGTTGCTAGCTCTCTTTGAACATAGTATGCATTAAAGTCCCATCCATCAAATGTACCGCCTTCAAGAACTTGTGAATAACCAATAATAGTTTCTTCACCATACATAGGCTTAAGATTTGTATCAGTTAAACTTCTTGTGTCAGGCACAGAACCGTCTGCATAGTAGCCAATATCACCACAATTAGTTACACCAACTTCAGTAAAGCTTCCGCCACCATTAGTTCCATCCCACTCACAGAATTGGTATGAATAGAATTCACCACCAGCCATTCTAATATTAGTATTAGCTGCTATAGGTAGATAGTATTCACCAAATGAGTAGTACAATTTCTTAGAACCGTCACCTACGATATCGTAAGTAGCACCAATTCTAAGCGCGTCTTGATCTTCTGTCTTAACAAAAGTCTGACCAGCTGCATTTTTGTTGTCAAATGTTGATCTTCTAAATCCAAGGTTTAGATTTAACTTATCACTTACATCCCAACTATCTTGCATATAGAAAGCTTCTTGAGTGACATCGAAAGTACCACCACTTCTGTAGATTCTGATTCTAACAGTTTCGCCAGCTTCAATAGTGCCGTCGCCGTCATCATCATAACCACGGTAATAAACATCACCAGAATAGTTAGATTGATCAGAAGCTGTTAAGTCTTCATTCTCAATACCAAATCTGAAATGGTGCTTACCAATATAGTAATCTACATCAAATTTAAAGATTTCTCTTTCGTCAGTTCCTGATGAAACAATTCCACTAGTTGCACAACCAGGTCTGTTTGTTGGATAAGGCCACCAAACCCATGGACATGCATCACCTGTACCTGAAGCAGTTCTTTCGTACTCATTAGTACCCATAGTAACTGCAGCAGTTAATCTGTCAGTTAAAACTGCAGATAGTTTCCATATTTCATTGTCTCCACCAACGTTGTCATAAGCTGTACCGATTTGAGAACCATCAGCAGTGCTATATGATAAAGTTGTACCAACAGAATCATCATTAAAATATGTATATTCTAAATGAATGTCATCTGTGATATAGAAGTCTAACTTAGCTCCAAAGAAATCATCTTTTAAGCTAGCATCGTATCTTGTTCCAGAAACGTTTGTGTTAGAAGTTTCATTATCAACTGGGTTAGCTAGAATATAGAAGAAAGCTCTATCAGGAATGATAGGACCACTAACTGAAACGTTATATTCCATATAGTCTCTAGTATCTAGATCATTAAGCTGAGTATAAGTATTTGGCTTATCATGATAGAAACTATCTGGATAATAGCTAACATTAACGCCAGCATGCCAATCATTTGTTCCACTCTTAGTAACTGCGTTAACCACACCACCAATAGCTTTACCAAATTCAGCTTGGTAACCACCTGTTTTAACTTCAACTACATCATAAAATTCAAAAGGAACACTTGATGAACCTGTGAAATTTCTGAAGTTGGTAATATTAAGACCATTAACTAGATATACGTTTTCAGCAACAGATGAACCACTAATAGAAGCAAGGCTTCCAAAAGCTGAATCACCAGCTGAAGTACCTGGAGCTAAAAGCACCAAACTAGTTAGAGATCTATTAATTGGTGTATTTGCGATTAATTCATCTACATCAATTGAAATACCAGTAGTTGTTGAGTCAAAATCAATCGCTTGAATTGCACCAGCAGTTGTAAGAATTTCTTCCATAGAACCTGAAGCGCTTTCAAGGACAAATTGATAATCCGAGTTTCCTAGTCTAACTGCAATATTATCTGCAATTGAACTATATCCACTAGCGGAAACATCAACATCATACGACCCGATAGCTAACAGCGGGAATCTTATAGATCCATCTGCGCCAGAAGTTCCGCTTCTTGTTACACCTGTATCAGATGATTCAACAGAAACAGAGGCCCCAGCAATAGCCGTACCGGATTGGTCTACTACAATAGCTTCTAGAGTTCCTGATGTTGCATCTTCAGCGTTTGAAAATGAAACAAAGAAAATCAATGAAGCAGCTAGTAAACCTTTTAGATTTAATAATTTATTCATTATTTGTATCCCCTTATTTTTTAAAAAACGTGTTAATCCATTGGAAAAACACCCACTTGTAGAGAATTAGACACTATAAATGCTATAAATACAAATTATATGACCAAAATAAATCATCAAAAAAATGCTTTAATTGCAAGCATTAAAGGTAAAAATATGGTTATAAATTTTGATATTACTAAATAAGATTATATCGAGTATTATAGATACGACATTTAAATGTAATTATTAAACTAAGAAGGTTTTAAAATATGTTATTAAAAGGTAAAAAAATCCTAATATCCGGTCTTGCAAATAAGTATTCAATAGCTGCTGGAATCGCTCATGCTATGCATAGAGAAGGTGCTGAATTAGCATTTACCTATCAAAACGAGAGACTTTTAAAAAATTTAAAGCCTATAGCTGAAGATTTAAATGTAGACATATTAATAGAAAGCGATGTCAGTTCTGATGAATCAATAGAAAATTCATTTAAAGAATTAAAAAAATCATGGCCAAAATTTGATGGATTGGTTCATTCGATAGGCTTTGCTCCCGCTGATCAGCTTGAAGGTGATTTTGTTGATGTTACTACTAGAGAAGGATTTAAAATAGCTCATGATATTAGCTCTTATAGTTTTACTGCTTTGGCGAAATCAGCGAAACCTATGCTTAATGATGGGGCTGCCCTTTTAACCCTTACTTATCTTGGAGCTATACAAACTCTCCCAAACTACAATGTAATGGGTTTAGCCAAGGCAAGTTTAGAAGCTAATACAAGATTTCTAGCTGCATCGTTAGGTAAAGATAATATTAGGGTCAATGCTATATCTGCTGGACCTATTAAAACTTTAGCAGCTTCTGGAGTAAAAAACTTTCGTAAAATGTTAACTCAACACTCCTCAAGAGCTCCATTAGGAAGAACCGTTACGACTGAAGAAGTTGGAAATGCAGCTGCTTTCTTATGCTCTGATTATGCCAGTGGTATTACAGGAGAAATCACTTATGTTGATGCAGGTTTTAATACTGCTGCAATGCCGTTAAATGAAATTGAATAAATAATTTTTTTAAATGAAAAATAGGCCGGTTGTTGTTGGAATAGGATCATTACAACAAAAAGGTAATTTTAAAGATTTAGATGAAGCTTTAATCTTAATGGAAAAAGCTACCCAAGAAGCTATTAATGATTCCTCCTCAAAACAGATATCAAAATATATTGATGAAGTACAAATCCCAAAAGGTTACTGGAAATATAGAGATCCAGGGAAATGGATAGCAAAACGCAATGGCTTTCCTGATGCTAAAACAAGCGTAACCAAAATTGGTGTACTGCAACAAAATCTTATTAACAGTTCGTGCAATAAAATTAAAAATGGTGAAATTAGGGCTTCATTAATAGTTGGTGGTGAAGCAAGATTTAAAAGAATTAGAGCTTTAATAGAAAAGAAAGAGTATCAAGAAACTGAATTAAATATAAATCCAGATCATTATGTTAAAGCAAAAGATGATCTTCATATAAAAGAAGAAGAAGATGCACTTGGTCTAATGGCTGTTGGTTATTATGCAATTCTTGAGAGCGCTTTAAGAAAAACTAAAAATTTAAAGATTGACTCACATAAAGAAAAAATAGGTAAGTTATATTCAGATTTTTCAAAGATTGCTGCCTTAAATGACGATGGTTGGATTGCTAATCCTCTTGATTGGGAAAATATTTCAAATGAGAGCGATAAAAACCCAATGCAAGCATTACCCTACAATAAACTTCATTGTGCTAGCTGGAATGTTAATCAAGCCTCTGCAATGATTTTATGTAGTGAAGAATTAGCTAATGATTTAAATATTCCTCAAAAAAATAGGTTATACCCGCTAGCTTCATCTGAGACAAACCATATGATTGCTGCTATTCAAAGACCTAATATTATTAAACCAACTGGTCTTCAGTTGGCGGCAGATTTTATTTTAAATATATGCAAAGAACATAACATTAAGCCAAATACATTCGAGGTTTATAGTTGTTTTCCTGTTGCTGTTCAAATGTTTGCAGACTCTTTAAATCTAGATCTAAATTCTAATCTTACATCTACAGGCGGCATGCCATTTGCTGGAGGACCATTAAATCATTTTGTAATTCAGTCTACTGTTAAGATTCTTAAGGATATTAAAAAAGATTCAAATAAAATTGGGCTTGTAACAGGTGTATCTGGAATGATGACCAAGCAATCTTTTGCATTATGGGCAAAAGAACCATTCATAAATTTTGTATCAAAAGATGTTACTAATGAAGCTGAAAAAATAGAAAAACCAATACCTCTATCCAATTTAAAGGAGGGTGCAGGAAAAGTTTTGGGGTATACGGTTTTACCTAAGAATGATGTTAATAATAAAAAAGCGGTTATCTACATAGAGGATTTAAATAGAGCAAGAAAAGTAATAATATCTTATGATAAAAAGATAATCCAAAATATGGGAGAAGAAGAATGGGTTGGGAAACTAGTAAATTTCAAAGACAATTATTTAGCTTAATTATAATCTCAAGCATTACTAATCAGGTATTAGCCTTTGATCTGCAGAGCAGCATACAAAATCATAAAAATCAATTCGAAAAAGTAGCGCTAGACCTTTGGGATTTAGCTGAAATGGGATACCAAGAAACTGAAAGTGTGAACATACTTAGCAGTGAATTAAAGAAAGAAGGTTTTACTATAACTAAAGGTGTTGCAGGAATACCTACTGCATTTATAGCTGAATATTCTAATGGTGGTCCTGTTATCGGGATATTAGGTGAATACGATGCCCTGCCCGGCTTAGCTCAATCTAAATCACCATTTAAAGAGGTTGTTAATAATTCTACTGGAGCTGGACAAGCCTGTGGCCATCATCTATTTGGAGCTGCTTCAGCTTGGGCTGCTGTAACAATCAAGGAATGGTTAGTAAAAAATAATATTAAAGGAACTATTAGATTTTATGGAACTCCAGCAGAAGAAGGAGGGTCTGGGAAAGTTTATTTAGTAAGAGCAGGTTTATTTGATGACGTTGATGCTGTATTGCATTGGCACCCTGATGACAATAATTCAGCTAACTCATCAACAAATAACTCTAATAAATCCGCTAAATTTACTTTTAAAGGTATTGCTGCGCACGCAGCTGGATCGCCTGATGAAGGAAGGTCTGCTCTTGATGGAGTTGAATCAATGAACATGATGGTTAATATGATGAGAGAGCATATTCCTCAATCATCAAGAATCCATTATGTCATTACCAAAGGGGGATTAGCTCCTAATGTTGTTCCTGATTTAGCTCAAGTCTATTACTACGTTCGCCATCCTGAAATGAAACGAGTAGAAGAATTATTTAATAGAGTTGCAACAATAGCTCAAGCTGCAGCAATGGGAACAGAAACTTCTATGACTTATGAAGTTATGCATGGAAATTATTCTTTATTACCAAACGAAATATTGCAAAAAATAGTTCATCAGAAATTATCTGAATTTGGTGGCATTAAATATTCAAAAGAAGAAGAGGATTATGCAAAAGAGCTATATAAATCATTTATTAATCCAGATAGAGAAATAGGATCCCAGGAAAATATTAGACCTTATAAAAAGTCACATAGTTATGGGTCTACAGATGTTGGAGATGTTAGTTGGAATGTCCCTACTGCTGGAGTGAGAATTGCTAGTTGGGTTCCAGGAACTCCTGCACATTCTTGGCAAGCAGTTTCATCTGGTGGGACTTCAATTGGATTAAAGGGTGCAGAGCTTGCAGCTAAAACATTGAGTGCAACTATAATAGAATTGTTTGAGAACCCTCAACTTATTAAAGAAGCAAATAATGAATTAAATTCTAGAATTGGTGATGATTTTGTTTATGAGGCTTTATTAGGTGATAGGCTACCGCCTCTTAATTATAGAAACTAATTATCTTTGCCTTGATACCCCTGCATTAGGCCTTCTAAGGTCAGCATATCCATAATTAATTCCATCTATAATATGAATACTCTGCGTGCTTCCCATTGTTTTTTGACGTTCAGGTTGATGACCCATATATTCTAGTTGATTGGAAATATCTGAACTTAATGTAGATTCATAATCTAATCCTGCATAAGGCCAATCTTTATGTATGCGAGGCAGCATGGTTGCTTCACCAATATTTAAATCAAAGTCAATAACGCCACTAACAACTCTTAATACAGCTGCTGGAATAAACGAGCCGCCTGGTGAACCAGTAATAAGAATTAACTGCCCTTTTTTATTAAAGACCATTGTCGGAGCCATTGTGCTCATTGGTCTCTTTCCAGGTGAAAATTTATTAGCTGGACTGGCCGCTCTTCCTACAATAGATGTATCGCCATATCTATAAGCAAAATTATTCATTTGATTATTCATTAATACACCTGTTCCGGGAATAGTTACACCTGAACCAAAAGAATATCCCAGCGTATAGGTATTTGATACAGCATTACCATCTGAGTCAATAATAGAGTAATGAGTTGTATCTCTGCTTTCATTTACAACAGATAATGGTTTTACATTATCACTAGGTGTAGCAGATTTAAATTTAAGATTTTTTTGAAGTTCGTTTGTTCTTTCTTTTGATATTAATTGGTCTATAGGTACATCATAAAAATTAGGATCACCGACATGATGAGATCTGTTGTTATGTCCTCGTCTTAGTGATTCAGCTAATAAATGATAAGTCCTTGTTGAATTGCTATCTGCTTTATTAAATTTATATTTTCCTAAGATATTTAATGCAGTTAATAGAACTACTCCTCCACCTGACGGAGGGCCTGCGGTAAAAACAGGATTACCTCGATACAAAGATACAATAGGCGCACCTGAATTAATTTTATAATCTTTAAGATCTTTTTTGACCATAAAGCCGTTATTATCTTCCATTGCCTCAATAAATTTCCTAGCAGTTTCACCCTCATAAAAACCTTTAGTTCCATTCTTAGCTATTAGGCGCAAAGTATTTGCTAGATCTGGGCGCTTCATTAGAGAATTCTCTTGAAGAGGCTTGCCATCTTTAAAATAAATGCTTTTTGATTCAGGGTCTTTAAGCAGCTGTTTGCTACTTTCAATTGCTTTACTTAAATCATATGAAACAATTATTCCCTCTTCGGCTTGTTTAATAACAGGTTCTAAAACCTGAGAAAGAGGTAGTTTTCCAAAATTAGTATGAGCATCAATAAGCCCAGCTACTGTTCCTGGAACAGTTGAAGCTTTATAACCAAACCTTGATTTATTAAAATCTGTTTTTTTGTAATCTTTTGGTAAGTTTGTGTTAAATAAATCTTTAATATTTGAATTTAACGGTGACTTACCTCTGTAATCAATAAAGAATATTTCTTCTTGCTCTTTTAGATACACAAGCATAAAACCGCCTCCACCTATATTGCCTGCTCTTGGTAAAGTTATAGCTAATGAAAAACCAACTGCAACTGCTGCATCTACTGCATTGCCACCTTTATTGAGAATCTCAATGCCAATATCTGATGATAGGTAACTTTGAGAAACCACCATACCTTCTGATGAAACTACAGGATGAAATGGTGAGCGGTAATCAATATAGCTTTGTTGGGCATCAACTGTATTTACAATTAACAGGAAAGATAGGATTAGGTATCGCATTAAAATATTATATAGAAATTTGATTTAAATAAAAAAGGGAGCCTAAGCTCCCTTTTTATAGTTATTTATAAATTAAAACTTTTTATAAAGTTCAAGTACATAACTTTTACCGTAGTCTTGATGAACATCACCAACATAACCCCATGTATATTCATCAGCCAATGGAGCTCTTGTATCTTCAAAGTTTCTAACTTGACCTTTTAATCTTAAGCCATTTCTGAACTTATAAGACAAGCTGAAGTTTAAAGTTAACATTGACTCTACAAGCCAGAAGTCACCACAATTATCACCAGACCATGATGTGGTTCCTGAACATGCATAATTACCATCGGAGTTCTTAGCATTATCTGTAACACCAGTTTCAAAGAATTCACCGATTAGTGTGCCGGTTAGATAAGCTGACCAACCACCATGTCTCCATGAAATGCTACCAGTATATTTCTCTTCAGGATAAGCACGTCTACCAAAAGTACCAACTAAATCACCATAGCCAGCAGGTGCAATCAATCCTTCTAATTCACCTCCAGGCTGAACAGCGTCAATTAACATCTGACTCTTAGCACCAGGCTCTTGTAAAAACTCATCGTATGATACAAGTGTAAATTTAGCTCCGAACTTACCAACATCAGTATCTCTAGAATATTGAACAGCTATATCAGTACCAGCCATATTTCTATCATCTAAGTTTACGTATGTATCCATAACTCTAATAACTTGACCAGCCTCACAAAGATTTGGATTCCAAGTTAAAGGATTGCCGTCGCCATCTTCTGCTCCTTGGAAATCACCACGAACAACTAGTGGGTTACCAACACATTCGCTAGCTCCACCTTGGGCTCTAATTAAAGTATCAAGTAACATATGGTTTCTTTCACCAAATAGTCCTATTGTATTTTCTGTATCAATAGTCCATTTATCAAAAGTTATGACTAAACCATCCAACACTGGGAATTGCTCTCCAGGCATTAAAATTATACCAATAGAAGTATTTGTTGCTTCTTCTGATTTTAGATCTTTATTACCTTGAGCAACCCTTTGGATTGAATAATTATTATAATTTTCTCCAACTGCATAAGTGTATAAAGGATCTTCTTGTGTATTACTTCTAGCAATAAGGCCTTCGTTTACAGTTATAAGATTAGGCGCTCTAAAAGAAGTTGAGGTTGAAGCTCTTAACTTAATCTCATCAATTGGCTGATAACCTATTGCAAATTTACCTACAACAGTGGTGTCATCAATATCATCAAAATTTTCACCTCTAACAGCAAACTGAGCATCCATGTTTTCCATTAATGGAATCTGCATTTCCATAAATGCTGAAGTAACAAGCCTTGATCCTTTTGTATTGGGAGATGGGCTTGAGTTAGCTACGTTTGAAACGTATGGGAAAGTTACACCTTTAACAGTAGTCCAAGGAATAGTTCCATTGATATTAGGGTCTCTTTCATCATTCATTTTTTCACTTCTAACTTCCGCTCCAAATAACATACCAACATCTCCTGCAGGTAAGCTGAATACAGATGGATTAGACATTTTGAAATCCCACATATATAGATGTGATGAATTGTTTCTAAAAATTGTCATCATGAATTGTTCTTCATTACAACCTACAGTTGCACAAAATGGGTTATAAGCATCAGGAGTGTCTAGCGCTAAAGCTGCATCTAGTGCATTCATATTAGCTCTACCAAAGTTATCCATTTCTGAATTAGCCTGTGACCAAACAAATGCAGTATCCCAATCCCATGCACCATTTTCTCCCCTCCATCCTTTTACAAATCTAAATGTTTCTCTTCTAGAGTCATAACCACGAGGAGTATTAAATCTGAAATATCTTGCATACAAGACATCGCCTTCTTCATCAACAAATAGATCTCCGTCTGCTTGTCTTAATTGGTTTAACCAATAGTTAGTTGAAGGAATCTCCATTGGCTGAGTTCCTCCACCATTTTTAGTAGAACTACCTGAACCTAGCATGGTGCCTGGATAAAGAACACGGTTAGTTTCAGACATATACATACCAATTTCAGTATATGACTCAGTACCGCTTTCAAGCTCTTTGTTTAAAAATACAAGAATGTTGTCTCGAGACAGTTTTCCTCTTTTATCCATCCACTGTCCATAATTAACTCTGTTTTCACCTCTAATAGAAGATGCGTCATACATACACATATGACTTTGTCCAGGAATGTAATAGAAATTTGATGAACTTGGGGAAGTGCTTGCATCACCATCATAATATGGTGAGCAATATGAATCATCAGCTCTATAAATACTAAATATATTACTGCCTTCGTAGAATTGTCCCCATGGGCTTGAAGCACTTTGGTTTCTCCAGGTAGTATCATTAAACTCACCTAGGCCACCATCATCTGGAGATGGGAGTAATCTTCTTAAATCACCATTGGCCCACTTAGGGTCTTCACTTGCTCTGATTCTGCCTCGATCATAATGATCGAAGTAAACAGATACATTCATTCCGCTACTTAAGTTAAAGCCCCATTGAATGCTAGCTTTATCATCATTTGCAGCAAAGCTGTCATACCAATTAGTTCTTAGTCTTACAGTCATGCCTTCATAATCATCTTGAAGAACTGTGTTTACAACACCGGCTACAGCATCAGCACCATAAATCGCTGAAGCTCCATCACGAAGAATCTCAATTCTTTCAGCTCCATATACAGGAATAACATTAGAGTTAACACTTGATACTGGAACATAACTTCCGCCAACCCACTCAGTTGCATAACCGGGCGCGTTAACTATTCTTCTTCCGTTTAAAAGTGTAACTGTGTTTCCTGTTCCAATGTTTCTTAGATCCAGTGCACCCACGTCACCCCTATTGGCGTTATAACCACCATTAAAATCTGTTTGGTTAAAGTTATTTGATCCATTTTCAGCAATACTTTGCATAAGCTCTTCACCAGACTCAATTCCAAGACCTTCAATATCATCAGAAGTGATAATAGATACAGGAAGTGCGCCGGTAATTTTAGCTCCTTTAATTTGAGAACCGACAATAACAATTTCTTCAACATTTGAAGAATCGGCATCTGCATCTTGAGCAAATAAGTTAAACGATAGAATCGCTGGTATTAATAATAAATATTTAGTGTGTTTCATGTTTTCATTCCCCTAAAAATATGAATATAAAAATATATACGCAAAATTACGCAATATTGGGTAATTGTATATATTTAAAGCTATTTTGGGAAGTTTTCTGTGGTTTTATGAATTTACTTAATTTTTAGATAAATAAGTTAAAGCATTATCAAGTAGCTTGATAGATTTAGAGCGACCAATTAATTTAATTGTTAAGCTTAATGATGGTGATTGGGTTGAGCCAGTTAAAGCAATGCGAACTGGTTGGTTCATTTTAGGCGTAGACAAGTCTAATTCTGCCTGAATTGCCTCTAAACCTTTGCTAATTTCAGCCTCATTCCAGTTATTAAGAGACTCTATGAGCATTTTTACCCTATTTAGAACCTCTTCAGATCCTATTAAGAATTTTTTGACCCCTTTTTCGTCATAATTATTAAAATTATCCAAATATGGTTTTAAAGCTTCAGCAATAAGACTTAAATTTGGTTTAACTGATCTCATAGCCTCAATAAGCTCATCCATTTGATCGTATTGCGAATAATCAAATTTTAATTTATCAATAAAAGGGATTAGTGTTTTTTTGAAAGTTGTTGGATCTAATTTGCTTAAATGTTGTGTATTTACCCAATCTAATTTAGTTAGATCAAATACTGCGCCAGCTTTTTGCACATCATTAATTTTAAAGTCTCTAATAAGATCTTCTAGATTAAAAACTTCATTATCTCCTTTAGACCATCCCAACCTTGCCAAGGTGTTGATTATAGAGACATCTAAGTAACCCATTTCTTTATATTCATCAAGACTGGTAGCGGCATGTCTTTTGGATAACCTCTTTTTATCCTCTCCCAAAACCAAAGGTAAGTGAGCATATTCCAAAGAAGGATAATCTAAAGCTTCTTGAATATGGATCTGGCGCGGGGTATTACTGATATGGTCTTCACCTCTTATGACTGTTGTTACTTCTTGATCATAGTCATCTATAACGTTACATAAATGATAAGTAGGACTCCCATTGCTTCTTAATAAAATTAAATCATCCAATTCAGAATTCTCAAAAATAATTTCTCCTCTTATAAAGTCTTTAACAACAACTTGTCCAGTCAGAGGGGTTTTTAATCTAAGTACAGTATTATCAGATTTTGGGAGATTTAAATCTCTACATTGTCCATCGTATTGTGGTTTTAAACCGGCCTTTTGTTGAGCTGTTCTCATCTCATCCAATCTTTCTTTTGAACAATTGCAATAATAAGCTTTTCCCGATTCAATTAAACTATTCGCCGCTTTAGTGTATAAGTCTGTTCTTTTGGATTGATGAACCGGTTCATTATCTGGTTTAAGACCAAGATCATTAAGGCTGTCTAGAATATTTTTTTCATACTCTTTTTTTGATCTTTCTTGGTCTGTATCTTCTATTCTAATTAAAAACAAACCTTTATTTTGTTTTGCATACACATAATTAAATAAAGCTGTTCTTACTCCTCCAATATGCAATGTGCCGGTTGGGCTTGGTGCAAAACGGGTTATAACGGTCATGAATAATTATTCCAAATAGGTTTTATTTTATTTTTTTCTTCTATTTCTTTTAATCTTTTTTCGTGAGCTTTTAAATCTGATTTATCGGCTTCTATCTTAACAAAATTTAGACCCTCAAAAGCAACATCAGTTTTATTATTTGATTCGCTGCCATTAACAGAAAGACTATTATCTGAAAATTCAAATTTACTTTGACCGCCAGTTAAAAAAATATAAACATCCGCTAGGATATTTGCATCTAATAAAGCTCCGTGAAAACTTCTATCATATCCAGAAATATCAAACCTAGAAGCCAATGCATCTAAAGAATTTCTTTGTCCAGGAAATTTATTTCTAGCCAAAGTTAATGAATCTTCTATTTCACAAATATCCTCTAGATTTGGATGTTTAGCAGAGACTGCCTTTAATTCATGATTTAAAAAACCTACATCAAAAGGAGCATTGTGAATTATCAGTGTTGCCCCTTGAACAAATTCAATAAAATCATCAGCTATTTCAGCAAACATAGGTTCGTTTTCTAGATCTTCGTTTGTAATTCCATGAACTTTAGAAGCTTCTTCATCTATTGATCTTCCTGGATTGATGTATGAATGAAAATGATCAGAAGATTTCTTCCTATCATTAAGAACAACTGCTCCTATCTCGATTATCTTATGGCCTTTAGTAACCTCCAAGCCTGTTGTTTCTGTATCTAAGATTATAAATTTTTTAGCCATCTTTTTATAAATTATCAATTCCTTTATTTGCAAGCTGATCAGCTATTTCATTTTCTCTATGGCCAGCATGTCCTTTTACCCAGTTCCAATTAATTTGATGTTCTGATTTTAGATCATATAGCTCTATCCATAATTCTTTATTCTTAACAGGTTTCTTGTTAGCATTTTTCCAATTATTTTTCTTCCAATTCTCAATCCACTCGGTAATGCCCCTCATTACATATTTTGAATCTGTGGTTAACTCAACTAGACAAGGTTCAGTTAATGCTTTTAAGCCTTCTATAGCAGCTTTTAATTCCATTTTGTTGTTAGTTGTATTTACATCACCGCCACAAATCTCTTTTTCTTGATCTTTAAATACCAATAAAACTCCCCAGCCTCCTAGACCAGGATTTCCTCTGCATGCACCATCTGTATATATTTTTACCGTTTTCATCTTTTTGAATATAAAATCATCATATGATTAAGATTGAACCAATTAAAGCATTTAATGATAATTATATTTGGTTAATGTCAACTAATGAAGGATTAGTTGTTGTTGATCCTGGAGATGCTAAACCTGTTTTAAGTTATCTAGAAAAGATTGGTAAAAATTTATCACATATTTTAATTACCCATCATCATTTTGATCATACGGGTGGTGCAGAAGAGTTATCGAAAAAATATGGTGTAGAGGTTTATGGGCCAACTTCTTCAATATACAAAGGTATAACTAAAGAACTAAAAGAGGAAGATGTTATTAATGTTATTGGTATTGATTTTAGTGTTATTGAAATACCTGGTCACACTCTAGATCATATAGCTTATTATTCAGAAAATGATGATAACCCTATCTTATTTTGCGGAGATACTCTTTTTGCTGGAGGTTGTGGTCGAGTTTTTGAGGGAACATACGAGCAAATGTATCAATCATTATTGAAACTAAAAAAATTGCCATTAAATACACAAATTTATTGTGGTCATGAATATACGCAATCTAATCTTGCTTTTGCTTTAAAAGTAGAAAAAGAAAATATCCCTTTACATAAAAGGTTTGATCTATGTGTTCAATCTAGAAAAAATAATAAACCTACCATCCCCTCTTTGCTTGAAGTTGAATTAGAAACAAACCCATTTTTAAGATCTGATAAAAAATCGGTACAAGAATGTATAATGCAAAAGTTTAATCTAAACGAAACCTATAACGATATAGAAATTTTTACAGCGACAAGGAAATGGAAAGACGACAGTTAATATATTCTCTTTTAATATTTTTGTTTGTAGTAAGTTGTCAACAAACTGAAAGTTTAATAATTGAGAGTAATGTAAATAATGAAGTTTCTGAGATCAAAGAAGCGCCTCCCATTTTAATAGTTGAAGAGATTATTGAAGAGCCTGTATCTGTATGGGAATATATTCAAAATAATAGTCAGCTAGAAGACTACGAGATAGATAGAACTACACAAAAATATATTAATAATCATATAAAGGATAAGGATTTATTTTATTCTTATTTAGAAAATTCAACTTTTTATATTTTTTACGTTATCCAAAAACTTAATGAAGCAGATTTACCGGTTGAGTTGGCGCTAGTACCTTTTATCGAAAGCAACTATGATCCTTTTTCGATCTCTCCTTCTGGAGCTGTAGGTTTATGGCAATTTATGCCAAGCACTGGAAGACTCTATGACTTAGATAAAAGTTGGTGGCAAGAAGATAGACATGATCCATTTTTATCTACTGACGCTGCAGTAGAATATTTTGATTACCTGTTTAAAAGATTTAATAATGATTTATTTCATTCATTAGCTTCTTATAATGCCGGCCCAACACTTGTTGAGTCGCGAATAAAAAGTAATATTAATTTAAATAAAGACCCGTCTTTTTCAAACCTAAGACTGCCATCTCAAGCAAAAAGTTATATCCCAAAATTTGTTGCTATTTATGAAATTATTTCAAATCCAGAAAAGTATGAAGTCGAATTACCAATGATTCCATTTAAAGAGCTTGTAGAAAGAGTTGAAATCAATGGTCAGGTTGAAATTCTAGCCTTTAGTGATTTTGTGGGATTAAAACCTGAATTTGTCTATAAATTAAATGCTGGATATACAAAATGGGCATCAGCACCTGGTGAAAAAAGTATCTTTTATATTCCTCTGGAGAAAGCAAATCTAATAAAACAAGATAAAGATCTTTTTCTTAAAGAAAATCAAATTAATTGGATAAGTCATACCATTAAAGCTGGGGATAGTTTATGGGAATTGGCTAGAAAATATGACACCAGGGTTGAAATAATCAAAAAAATAAACTTTCTTGAAAAAGACCTTCTTACAATTAACAACACTATTTTAATACCCTTAAGTCAGTCTAAAGATAATAATTTTATTCCATACGAAGTACATATAGTAAGTGAAGGTGATTCATTGTGGAGTATTGGGGCTAGATACAGTTTAAGCCCTAGAGAGGTAGCTAGAAATAATAATATAGAAATGAATAGTATTCTAAAAATAGGACAACAATTAAATATAGGAAATAAAAATATATACAGAACTATTGATTCAAAAAAAAGAACTATTTTATATTCAGTCAAACAAGGTGATAATTTGTATAGGATAGCCGACTTATTTGGTGTTAAGGCTCAGGATATTAGAAAGTTAAATAATCTTGATGATTCGCCGATCATGCCAGGTCAAATTATTAAAATTATAATTAGCGCTTTTTAGTCGCTCGAAGTTTTTGGATCTAAAGCATCTCTTAGGCCGTCACCGAAAAAATTAAGTGCAAATAGTGTTATTGTAAAAGTTAATCCTGGATAGATTAGTAGCCATGAATATTCCTCCATGGATTCAACTCCATCCTTAATTAGAGTTCCCCAGCTACTCATAGGCGGCTGAATGCCAAGACCTAGAAAGCTTAAAAAGCTTTCAAGTAGCATAACTTGTGGAATGGTCAAGGTTGCATAAACTGCAATGGGTCCTAATATATTTGGAAATAAATGTTTTCTAAACATCGACATATTGCTAACGCCCATTGCTTGAGCTGCTAAAACAAATTCTTGATTCTTTAATCCTATTACTTGTCCTCGAACAATTCTTGCCATTGTTAACCATTCAACAGCTCCTATAGCTCCAAATAAAAGCCATAAATTTCTTCCAAAGATAACCATTAGAAGTATTATAAAAATAATAAAAGGCAGTCCGTAGAGTACGTCCACTATTCTCATCATTATCGAATCTACTCTTCCTCCAAAATAACCTGCAATTATTCCCCATGAAACACCTATAACCAAAGCTACTCCTGTAGCAACAAAACCTACCATTAATGAAATCCTAGCGCCGTATAGGATTCTGCTTAATAAATCCCTACCCATAACATCTGTTCCGAGAAGGTGATCCCAAGATGGTTTTGATGCACCAAGATTTAAATCTTGATATGAATATGAGTATGGTGCTATTAAGGGAGCTAGAATGGCGCAGAAAATAAGTAAAATTAAGATCAAGCCTCCAATCATTGCAGCTTTATTTTGGATTAATCTTCTGTATGCATCATTCCATAAACTTGAGTTATCCATGATTAATCCCTTGCCCTAGGATTGAATAACATAACAGCCATATCAGATAAGAGATTAAAGAATACTATCATTGCAGAAAAGAAAATTGTTGTTCCCAGAATCATGGTGTAATCTCTATTAAAAGCTGCTTCAACATAAAACCTACCTAGTCCAGGTATTTGAAAAATTGTTTCCACAACAAACGAGCCTGCTAATAATCCTGCAACAGCTGGTCCTAGGAAAGAAACAACTGGAATTAATCCACCCTGCATTGCATGCTTAGTTACTACTGCTCTTTCAGATAGGCCTTTTGCTCTAGCTGTTCTGATAAAATCCTGTCCTAAAATTTCTAACATACCCCCTCTACTTAATCTGGCTATATATGCCGCATAAGCAAAACCTAATGTTATAGATGGCAGGATCTTGTCTCCAGGTAAATTATCCCAACCAGATACTGGTAATAACTCTAAATTAATACCAAAGATTAATACTAGTAAAGGGCCCATAAGAAAAGTTGGAACACATATTCCAATCATAGCTATAGCCATAGGAATAAAATCTAAAAAAGTATTTCGTTTTAAAGCAGCTAGAACTCCAGAAAATATTCCAACACAAAGTGCTATTAAAATTGCATAAACTGCTAACTCTAAAGTAACAGGCAAGCCTGTAAAAATCATTTCAGAGACACTTCTTCCAGGATATCTAAATGAGGGACCAAAATCACCTACCAATACTCCAGACATATAATCAAAATACTGTTCTGATAAAGGAGCGTTTAAGTTATACGCCTCTTGTAAATTGATCAAGACTTCTTGGGAGACAGCTCTGTCTGAATCAAAAGGCCCACCAGGCGCAAGTCTTACAAAAAAGAAAGTTAAACTAGCTACAATTATTAAAACAGGTATTGCTGCTAAAACCCTCTTTAAGAAAATAAGCAACATAGAAAATATCTAATCTCTTTCTAAATAAATGTATTTCGGATGGTGGTGGTCAAGGTAATTTGAGTCCCAACCTTTTACATCGGGTGATAATTGTATTTGTCTAACATATGTATATATAGGAATAACAGGCAGTTCATCAATTAATATGCTTTCAGCTTGACGAAAAAGATCATATCTTTTTTCTTGATCTAAGGTCTGATTAGCTTGATTAACTAACTTTTCATATTCTCGATTAACCCAACCAGTTTTATTATTACCTCTTCCAGGCATAGGTAAATCTAAAAATGTATTTGGATCTTCGTAATCTCCAATCCAGCCTGCTCTTGAAATCTGAAAGTCGCCACTAGATTCTCTTGATAGGTACACCTTCCAATCCATATTAACTAATTCAACACTAATCCCTAAATTCGCCTGCCACATTTGCTGGACTGCTAGAGCTATCTTTCTATGATCCTCACTTGTATTAAAGAGGATTTCTAAAACCGGAAAACCTTCTCCATTAGGATAACCCGCCTCTGCTAATAAATTTTTAGCTAACTCAATATCATATGGAATTTCAGTTTTAGGCTGATAACCATTAGCCCCAGGAGGGGTAAAAGAAAACGCTGGCTTTTGTCCGCATTGACTAACTTTATCCACAATTTGTTTTCTATTAATTGAATAGGCTAAAGCTTTTCGAACCTTCTTATCTTTTAAGACAGGATGAAGCGTATTAGTTCGATAAAAATAAGTACCCATATAAGGATCGATGCTTAAATTTGGATTACTCTCTTCTATATAGACAGGGCATTTTTGAGCAGGAACTGTATAAGTGCTATGTAATTGACCTGCTCTAAACATTCTATCCTCAGTCATAACGTTAGTAACTGGATAGTAATGAATTTCATTTAATTTAACCATTTCAGCATCCCAGTAAAATGGATTTTTCTCTACTACGATTTTATTGTTAAGCTCCCATGTCTTAAGCTGCATTGGGCCATTGCATACAAAATTACCCGGTCTTGTCCATTGACCGTTTCTGTCATCAATGCTTCCATGCTTAAGAACAGTTTCTTTATGGACCGGCCATGTTGAGTAATGACTTAAAAGTCCAAGAAAAAAAGGAGTTGGGTTTTTTAACACCACCTCAAGAGTATTAAAATCTATAGCTTTTACGCCAACTTTAGAAAAATCATTAATTTTTCCATCGTAGAAATCTTGAGCGCCTTCAACGTAATAGAGCATATCGGTATATTGAGATCCTAGGCTTGGTGTTAGAACTCTATTCCAGGACCAGACAAAATCATCAGCAATAACCTTATCTCCATTTGACCATTTAGCGTTCTGATTTATATTAAACGTATAAACCCTCCCATCTTCACTTATAGTCCAAGATTCTGCCATACCGGGCAATGGCTCTCCGCCTTTTGGATTTGATGAAGTTAGACCTTCACATAAAGCAATTAAAATATGATGCTCTGGAACACCTGTAACAATATGAGGATCTAAACCTTGTGGTTCAGATCCATTACCAAAATGAAATATCTGATTTTCTAGACCAGAATCAACTGGCGAAATATTATCACCACATGAGGTAATAAAAATTAAGCATAAAAATAGATTTAAATAATTTTTAGACATGGATATAAACTCCTTGAGATTATAAATTCTGTAAATTTACTTTAGCACTATTTCGCAACTCATCAAATACAAGAGTTGCTACCTTGTTACTAACTTGGTTCCTATTAAATTCTTTATATTCATCTACCATGGAATCAAGAAAATCTTCATCTGGATTATTCACAGCATTAATAGTCATTACATACGAATCACCATTTTTTGCATTAGCAACAAATTGCTCATTAGCTGATGAGATAAAAGCTAATTGAAGAACTTCTTGAGGAAACAATGAAGAAAATCTTTTAACGCCAATAAAAGTATCACTAGAAATATAATCCAAGGATTGGTCTATAACTTCATCATTTTTAATGGATTCTTGAAGAGATAAACTTAATGAGGCACCTTTATCATTTTTTACTAATTCGATTGCTTTTTCTACAACTGTTTCAAAAGGCATTAAAGAGGATTCTTCAACTCCATCAAGAGACATAACCATAATGCCATCATCTAAATCTATTACTTCTGGAGCATTCATATCTTGAGGAAAAGAAAATAAAGTTTGAGCAATAATAGGATTCTTAATATCAAAATTAAAATTTTGAAGCGTAAGTTTGTTTGAAGTATTAATATCAAGATTTAATGATGAGGCTATTTCTTCTATTGATAAATTATCAATAATTCCATTATCAATAATATCTTTATCTTCATCCATTAAAGCAATTGATTCGGCGCTAATTAATTCTTCAAGTAATGATTCTTCCATTTCATCAAAACTCTTTAAATCTTCTTTATTAATTTCAGTCAATTTTAAAATATGGAACGAGTTTGTGGCATCTGAAAAAATAATATCACTAATATCGCCGATACTCATATCAGCTAATGCGTTTTCAAATTCTTCTGGAAAAACTTCACCTGCTGAGAAGCCTATATCACCCTCAAGATCTTTTGATATTAAATCTTCACTATAAGATAAAACAATATCATTAAAACTTGATCCGGATAATAATTCTTTTTGAGCTGCAATAATTTTATTAAGAGCTTCTTCTTTTGATGAGTAGTTCATTAAATCGATCATGATGTGGGAAGCTCTTTTTTCTGATCGCATCGATATTCGTTTGCTGTAATCTAGATAAGCTTCTTCAAGATAATTTTCAGGTATCTCTACCTTTGATCTATATTTATCATTTTCTAATTTAATAAAATTCATACTGCGAGCTTCATCAGAATAAAATTTAATTGAGTTGTCGTTATAAAATGCTTGCGCTTCTGTCAGATCTACCTCAATAGATTCTTTTAGGGTATTAAAATCAATTTTGGTAAAACTAATGTCTCTCTCTTGTTCTATTAAATTTGCAATATCCTGCACTTCGCTTTCAAGTGTAAAAAAAGAAGAGGCTATTGCATCTATTAAATAATTTTTTGCCATACCTTCTTGGACTATAGAAATATAATCGTTTGGTGTATAACCCTGAGTTCTAACTGCTGCTTCAAAAGCTATTTGGTCAAATTGTCCGTCAACTTGAAAGTTGGGACTTGTCATAATTTCTGTTTTAGCTTTTTCTTCTGAGATGTTAATACCCAAGTCTCTTGTTTGAGATAAAAGAGTTTTTTGTGAAATTATTTCTTCTTTAACCATTTCTAGCAAAACATCTTCTGGAATCATTTCGGATGAAAAATCTTCGCCATATGCATCAATTAATCTTTGGTTAACTGTATTGTTAGCTGCATTTAAATCGGACTGATTAACCTCTAATCCATTAACTTTCCCATAGGTTGTAAAAATAGTTCCGACTGTACTTGATCCAAAGAATACAAAAGGAATAGCCATAACGCATACAAATACCAACAGAGTCTTGCCTGATAAAAACGATCTAAGTGATTCCAACATAAATATTACCTATATAAAAAATGATAAAAAAAAGGGTGCAATAGCACCCTTTTAAAAATTTTAAAGATTAGCTATTTTTAACCTTATCTTTTAAACCTTTACCAGCTTTAAAGCCTGGTACTTTAGATGCAGCAATGTGCATTGGTTGACCAGTTTGTGGATTTCTTCCTTGTCTAGCAGCTCTATGTCTTACTGAAAATGTTCCGAAACCAACTAGTGAAACACTATCACCATTACCTAATGCATTACCTACGTTTGCAAGTACTGAATCTACAGCTCTTGCGGCTGATGCTTTAGAAAGATCTGAATCACCTGCTACCGCATCTACTAAATCTGATTTATTCATGTAATAACTCCTCTATAAAATTAAATAAACACACCCTATGAAAAGCTAGTTAGGCCAAAAAGTCAAGTAAATAAAGGCTTTTTAGTGTGTTTGGTTAATATTAGTTTTAGTTTTGCTTTTCCTAGTTCTTGGTTTTTTTGGCAAATTTTGTGATTTTTTTAAAGGAGCTGGTTCTGATTCTAGAGCGTTGGAGATAACTTCATCTATCCAGTCTACCGTTATAATTTCTAATGAATCTAATATTTGTTCAGGTATTTCAGTTAAATCAGCAGAATTTTCTTTAGGTAAAATAACACGCTTTATACCTCCTCGTTTTGCTGCTAATAACTTTTCTTTAAGGCCGCCTATTTTTAAAACTTGTCCTCTAAGAGTTATTTCTCCTGTCATTGCTGTATCAGATCTAACAGGAATTCCTGTAAAAGCTGATATTAAAGCTGTACACATTCCAACACCTGCAGATGGGCCGTCTTTAGGGGTTGCTCCTTCTGGAACATGAATATGGGTATCGTATTTTTCATGAAAATCTTTTTTAATTCCCAGAGCGTCAGATCTTGATCTAACCACTGTAAATGCAGCTTGAATAGATTCCTGCATTACATCTCCTAAAGAACCAGTTTTAATTACCCTTCCCTTTCCAGGTACATATGAAGTTTCAATTGTTAATAGCTCACCTCCAACTTCTGTCCAAGCTAAGCCAGTTACTTGGCCAATAACATTTGACTTATCTGCTACACCAAATTTAAATTTTCTTACTCCAGAATATTTTTCTAAATTCTTTTCATTAATAACAGTAGGTTTTTTAGATTTATTTGAAGACATTAGTCTTTCTTTTACTACTTTTCTTAATATCTTTGCAATTTGTCTTTCTAAACCTCTTACGCCAGCTTCTCTTGTGTAATACCTTATTAAAGATAAGAAAATATTATCATCGAGAGAAAGCTCATCTTCCTTCAATCCATTTCGTTCAATCTGTTTAGGAAGCAGATACCTTTCAGCAATTTTAGATTTCTCATCTTCTATATATCCAGGAATTCTAATAATCTCCATTCTGTCCAATAAAGGCGTAGGTATATTTAAACTATTCGCAGTACACACAAACATTACTTCAGATAAATCATAATCAACCTCTAAGTAATGATCGCTAAAAGTATTATTTTGTTCTGGATCAAGAACTTCCAAAAGAGCTGATGCGGGGTCGCCTCTATGATCCATTCCCATTTTATCTATTTCATCTAATAGAAATAGTGGGTTTTTAACCCCAGCTTTTGATAACTTTTGAATAATCTTTCCTGGCATTGAGCCTATATAAGTTCTCCTGTGTCCTCGAATCTCTGACTCATCTCTTACACCACCTAAAGACATCCGAACAAATTTTCTATTTGTAGCTCTTGCAATAGATTGACCTAATGAAGTTTTACCCACACCCGGAGGGCCAACTAGACAGAGTACAGGTGCTTTTAATTTCTTAACCCTTTTTTGTACAGCTAGATATTCTAATATTCTTTCTTTTACTTCTTCCAAGCCATAATGATCATCTTCTAAGATTTGTAAGGATTCATTTAAATTAGATTTTATTTTGCCTTTTTTCTTCCATGGCACTCCTATTAAATAATCTAAATATGAGCGAGTAACAGAAGCTTCTGCTGAAGTTGGTGCCATTAGTTTAAATTTAGATAGCTCGCTTTTAGCTTTTTTAAGAGCTTCTTTAGGCATACCTGAAGCATCTATATTTTTTTCTAATTGTTCAAATTCATCGCCGTCACCATCTATTTCTCCAAGTTCTTTTTGTGCGGCCTTAATCTGCTCATTTAAATAGTACTCTCTTTGTGATTTTTCCATCTGTTTTTTTACACGATCACGAATTTTTTTCTCAACATCTACTACGTCTAATTGAGATTCTATATATGTAAGAAGAGTTTCAGCTCTTTTTTGAAGGTCTGGTAATTCTAAAATTTCTTGTTTTTTATTTAGCTCAATTGGTAAATGGCCAACTATGGTATCTATAAGTCTAGACAAATCATCAAGAGCATCAACAGATGCAACAATTTCTTTTGGGATACGTTTAGTTACAGAAACAAAGTCAGCAAATTTTGCTTTAGTGAATCTTATAAGGTTTGATGATTCAGATGCTTTTACAGGAATATCATCAATTTCAGAAACACGAGCTTTTGTATATGCATCTTCTTCAACGAGTTTATGAATCTTGCATCTTTTAGCACCCTCAACTAATACCTTCATAGTTCCATCTGGTAACTTAATTAATTGAAGTAAATTACTGATGGTCCCGTAATGGTACATATCTGAAAATAATGGATCTTCTTTGGCTGCGTCCATTTGAGCTACAAGAACTAGTTTTTTATCTGTACTCATGGCGTTATTTAGTGCTTCCACAGATTTTTCTCTTCCGACAAATAGAGTTGTAACCACTCCAGGAAATACTACAAGATCTCTAAGCGGGATAATGGGATGGTCTGTTTTAATAATAGCCATATCTAGTAGATAAGGACATTTATAAGATTATCAATTACCTGAAGAGGTTTTTTTATCAGTTGATTTAAACAGCTTAATTGGATCAGATGAATTGCTTACAGAGTTTTCATCAATAATAACCTTTTCAAGATCTGCATTTGGTAATTCAAACATAGTATTCATAAGAATATTCTCTAAGATAGAACGCAAGCCTCTTGCTCCAGTTTTTCTCTTAATAGCTTGTTTTGCAATTTCTGATAATGCATCTTTTCTAAACGAAAGATCAACATTATCTATCTCGAAAAGATGTTTATATTGATTAACTAGAGCATTCTTGGGTTCTTGTAATATTCTTACTAAAGCCTCTTCATCAAGTTCGTGTAATGTTGATATAACAGGTAGTCTGCCAACAAACTCTGGAATTAATCCATACTTAACAAGATCTTCGGGCTCAATGTTATCAATTTCACCATGAATAGCTAAAACATTATTATCGTTTTGTGATACTTCAGCACCAAAACCTATACCAGTTTTTTCAGTCCTTTCTCTAATAACTTTATCTAAACCAGAAAAAGCTCCTCCGCATATAAATAAAATGTTAGAAGTATCGATTTGAATAAATTCTTGTTGAGGATGTTTTCTTCCTCCTTGAGGCGGGATAGATGCAACCGTACCTTCAATTAGTTTCAGTAAAGCTTGTTGAACACCTTCACCAGAAACATCTCTTGTGATTGAAGGATTATCAGATTTCCTTGCTATTTTATCTATCTCATCTATATATACTATGCCTAACTGGGCTTTATCAGGATCATAATCACATTTTTGAAGAAGCTTTTGAATGATATTCTCAACATCCTCCCCTACGTAACCAGCTTCTGTTAGAGTTGTAGCGTCTGCAATTGTAAAAGGTACATTTAAAATCTTAGCTAACGTTTGTGCTAATAAAGTCTTTCCACTTCCTGTAGGCCCAAGAAGGAGGACATTACTCTTTTGAAGTTCAACATCTGAATTCACAGACGATGATCTAAGTCTTTTGTAATGGTTATATACCGCAACTGAAAGAGTCTTCTTAGCTTTATCTTGACCAATAACATACTCATCTAGTTGTTTAAAAATATCAAGTGGAGAAGGTAACTCCTCTAAAGGGTTAATTTCTTCGCTTTTGACCTCTTCTTCAATAATATCATTACATAAATCTACGCATTCATTACATATATATACACTAGGGCCGGCTATTAATTTCTTGACGTCGTCTTGAACTTTTCCACAAAAGGAGCAATTTAATTTATCAGAAGATTCTTTACTTGGCATTTTTTATATCTCGTGATTCCAATATAGCATCAACAATACCATAATCTTTTGCAGATTCAGCATTTAAAAAATTATCTCTGTCGGTGTCTTTTTCTATTTGTTTAAGAGTTTTTTTAGTATGTTTTGCTAGAATTTCATTAACCTTCTTTTTGGCATGAAGAATTTCTTTAGCATGAATCTCAAAATCAGAAGCTTGGCCTTGAAAACCTCCAAGTGGTTGATGAATCATTATTCTTGAATTTGGAAGCGCAAATCTCTTACCTTCAGTACCACCTGATAACAGTAAAGCGCCCATGCTGGCAGCTTGACCTATACATAGAGTTGAAATTTCAGGAGATACAAATTGCATTGTGTCATAGATTGCAAGCCCAGCGGAGATGCTTCCTCCAGGAGAATTTATATAAATACTAATATCTTTTTCTGGATTCTCAGATTCTAAAAAAAGTAATTGAGCCACAACAAGATTTGATATGTAGTCATCTATGGGGCCTGATAAAAATATTACTCTTTCTTTTAATAGACGTGAGTAGATATCAAAAGATCTTTCTCCCCTGGCTGTTTGTTCAACAACCATTGGTATTAATGCTGAATTATTATTTTCCATAAGCTTTCTCTTCTTTATTTATTAGCTAGTTCTGAGAATTTTATTACCTTATCCTTAGATTTAAGATCATTTTCTAATTTTTCAATAAGTTGATTCTCTAAAACCATCATATTAAATTGTTCTAACTGTTTTGGCTGACTAGATACCCAAGCTTCAAATTGCTCAGGATCCTTATACTTCTTAGCTTCTTCAGCTATAAACTCTTTGAGCTTATCATTCTCAACCTTAATTTCATAGAATTTAATTAATTCTGCAAAAAGTAAATCTAACCTAACCCTTTTAGAGGCATCGTCCTCAAATGACTCTATGGGGAAAAGGTCGGATTCTGCATTTTCAACACTTTGACCAATTCTCATCAATGCATCCTTCCTCATTAATTCAGATTGTTCTTTTATAGTTGCTTTTGGGGCTTTAAATGAATGAGAATTTAAAAGCAATTCATAAATAGATTCTTTTGTAAGAGATTGTTCTTGCATCTCAACTTCTTTTTCCATTCTTGATTTAATTTCTTGTTTAAAAGATTTTTCATCCTTAACATCCATACTTAATTTTTCAAATAAATCTTTATTGATGTCAGCTGATTTATTTTCTTGCACTTGTAGGAGTTTAATATCGAACTTAGCATCTTTGCCTGCTAAATCTTGTTTAAAATAGTCATCTGGAAACTTACAATCAATTGTAAATTCTGTGTCTGGATCTTTATCCATTAAATTATCTTCAAAGCCAGGAATCATTGAGTTGCTACCTAAAACTAGCTTAAATTCTTTAGCTGTGTTTCCTTCAAATGCTTCTCCATCTACTTTACCTTCAAAATCAATAACGACTTGATCATCTTTTTGTGATTTCCTTTTTACATCAACCCAATCACCATATCTTGTAAGGATATCTGTAATAGCTAGATCTAAATCAGAATCTTCAATGCTAATCTTATGAGATTCATAACTAGACCATCTTGGTATTTTTACCTTTACTTCAGGAAAAACTTCGAAGACTGCAGAATATGTAATTGGTTTAGCAGGATCATCACTCTCAATACTGATAGATGGAACGCATGCTGGTCTTATTTTATTATCAGCAATCTCTTTAGGGTATGTGTCTTGAATTAATTCATTTAATACATCTGCATGAACTGAAGATCCATATCTTTTCTCCAAAACATCCATAGGTACTTTACCCTTCCTGAAACCATCAAGCTTGGCAGTGCTTCTTATTTTATTAATCTTTCCATCAAATTTAGACTTATAGTCCTCAACAGGAACAGATACTTCTAATTTTCTTTCTAGATCTTTTAATTTCTTTAATTTACTTGTCATAAAAATCCTATTATAAATGGGGCGAGCGATGGGGTTCGAACCCACGGCCTCCGGAGCCACAATCCAGCGCTCTAACCAACTGAGCTACGCCCGCCACGAGACTCGCTATTATAGTTTAAAAATAATTATTATCTATTTTTTTATTTGGGTTAAAATATGTTTACATAAAAGGATCAATTAATAAAAAATGAATAATTTTCTTTCTGATACAACGAAGTATGTAAATAAAGCTCTTAAGCTCACTGACCTTTCCGATGGTTTATCGAATAAGATAATTACTTGTAATTCTACTTATACCGTAAGATTTGGCGTTCGACTTAGAGGAGAAATCTTTACATTTGAAGGCTGGAGATCTGTTCACTCTGAACATATGGAGCCAACTAAAGGCGGAATAAGGTTTGATATAGATACTCATGCTGAAGAAGTTGAGGCTCTAGCTGCATTAATGTCTTATAAATGTGCAATTATAAATGTTCCCTACGGAGGTTCAAAAGGTGGTCTAAAAATTGATCCATCAAAATGGGAAAAACGTGAGTTAGAAAAAATTACAAGAAGATTTGCCCAAGAGCTCATTAAGCGAGACCTTATCAGCCCTTCTATGAATGTTCCTGCACCTGATATAGGCACATCTTCAAGAGAAATGGCTTGGATTGCAGATGAATATAGAAAGATTCATCCTGCCGATATTAATGGAGCAGCATGTGTTACTGGTAAGCCTCCAAGCAAAAATGGTCTTGTTGGAAGAGAAGAAGCTACTGGAAGAGGTGTCCAATATATCATTAGAGAATTTTTTCGAAATCCAGAACTTCTAAAATTAGTAAAACTTGATAATGATCTATCTACCAAGACATTTATAATCCAAGGCTTAGGTAATGTTGGCTATAACGTATCAAAATTTCTAACCGAAGATGATAATGTTAAATTGATTGGTGTCTCTGAATTTAATGGGGGAATCTACAACGAAGACGGAATAAATGTTGAGCATGCAAAGAAATTTTTCAAAAAACATAAATCATTTAAAAGCTATCCAAAAGCAACTTTCATCAAAGACTCTTCACTTCTTCTTAAAAGAAAATGTGATATTTTGATACCTGCTGCTCGTGAGAATGTAATAACAGAAAAAAATGCAGATGATATATCTGCAAAATTAATTGTTGAGGCTGCAAATGGTCCAATTAGTTACAAAGGAAATCAGATCTTAAACAAGAAAAAAATATTTGTAATTCCAGATATTCTTGCAAATGGAGGTGGTGTTGCTGTTAGTTATTTTGAGTGGGTAAAAAACATAAGGCATATCCGATTTGGAAGATTGGAAAAACGAAGGAATCAGCTGCAAATAAATAACTTAATTGAAGCCATTGAGGCTATGACAGGAAAATCTATGCCAAAAAAATATAAAGCTAACTTTATGGATGGTATTGAAGAAATTGACCTTATTAGGTCTGGATTAGATGACATGATGATAGATGGTTTTCAAAGTGTTAAAAAGGAATTCTTAGAAACCGACAAAATGCCAGACTTTAGGACTGCAGCTTTTAAAGTAGCTATAGATAAAATAGCACTTTCTTATGATTTTATAGGTTTATAACCTATTCAATTATTGGAAAATATATAGGTTCGTCGCTAATTTTCCACTCTTCATATTTATACATTACATCGTTTAATAATTTTGAATCTAAGAAATTACCAAGCAGTTTTTGAACCCTAAGGATTCCTTGCTGAGAATCAAACCAATCAGGGTTAGCAATTCTGTATTGTCTTATGAATGGTAATATTGAAATATCTACTTTGTTTAATTTATCTCCAAAAAACCAGCAACCATCACAAATCTTATTCTCTATATCTTTTAAAATTTTAAGACATTCACTCCGATGAAATTCTTCATCTGCATTTTCATATCTGACTGAATACTTATATCTATCTAAATGATGTTTAAATTTATTATCAAAAGTAGTAATTATGTTTTCTGTCAGTTTTATTTGTTTTGAATTGATATTATCTTTAAAAATATTACTGTTATCTAATACCCAATTAATAATATCAATACTTTCATCTATAACTTCATCTTCAAAAATTAGAATAGGAACAGTTCCCTTTGGAGACACCTTAAGCATATGTTCTGGTTTATTGCTAAGTCTAACTTCTCTTAGCTCGCATTGAATATTTGCAAGTTTTAATGCCATTCTTGCCCTCATGGCATATGGACATCTTTTAAATGAATATAAGACAGGTAATGTCATCTACGAATTTGAACTTCTTCTTTGGGGCCAATATGTTTTTGATTTCTTTTCTTCGCAAGATCTACTTGCTTTTGTCTACTCATATATCTTGATTTTTGTTCTTCTGTGGTTGTATCAAAACATTTATCACAAGCAACACCTTTAATGTATTTATTTGATTCTTTATCAGACTCTGTAATAGGCATTCTGCATCCATGACACATATCATAAGAACCTGGCTCTAAGTTATGATCAACAGAAACCCTATCATCAAAAACAAAACATTCACCCTCCCATAGACTTTTTTCTTTAGGGGTTTCTTCTAAATATTTTAAAATGCCTCCTTTTAGATGGTATACATCATCAAATCCAGCTGATTTCATATAAGATGATGCTTTTTCACACCTAATACCCCCGGTACAAAACATGGCAACTTTTTTAAATTTTTTATCCTCTTCAGAAAAACCTTCATCTTCAACCCATTGAGGAAAATCTCTAAATTTAGTAGTTTTTGGATTAATAGAATTTTTAAATGTTCCTATTGAATATTCATAATCATTTCTTGCATCAATTAAGATAGTATTTTTATCACTAATAAGATTATTCCAAGATGATGGATCTACATATTTCCCAACTATTTTGTTTGGATCTATTGACTTGTCTCCAATCGTTACAATTTCATCTTTTAATTTAACTTTTAATCTAACAAAAGGATTTATATTGGAATCTGAATATTTAATATCAATGTCTTCAAAACCACTGATTAATCTAATAAAATCAAGAACAATATCCATGGATTTATCTGATCCAGCAACCGTTCCATTTAAACCTTCTTCTCCAACCAAAATAGTTCCATATATAGAATGCTTTGTTAAAACATTACGTAATTCTTCCTGTAATTTCTCCGGATCTTTAATTGAATTAAATTTGTAAAGGGCTGCGACTTTGTACATATCTACATTATATAAAAAAATGGCGCGCCTGAAGAGATTCGAACTCCTGACCCACTGCTTAGAAGGCAGTTGCTCTATCCAGCTGAGCTACAGGCGCACACTTGGTCGGGGTAGTAAGATTCGAACTTACGACCACTCGCTCCCAAAGCGAGTGCGCTACCAGACTGCGCTATACCCCGAGGATGCAAATATTAAAGTTTATAGAATAAATAAGCAATCACCATATGCAGAAATATTTTTTGATGAGATAATTATTATTATGAGTATCAAAATTTTAGATGGTAAATCTTTAGCTTCAGCTTCTGAAGAATCAATTTCAAAACAAGTAGCCAATTTAAATAATGATGGCATCTTTCCAACATTAGCAACTATTCTGGTTGGTCAAGATCCTGCCTCTGAAACATATGTCAAAATGAAAAGAAACACATGCGCAAGAGTTGGAATGAAATCTATTGCTGTTGAAATGCCTGATACAACAACAACTGAAGAGCTTTTAAGTAAAATAAACGAATTAAATAATGACACTAATGTTCATGGAATTCTCTTACAACATCCTGTACCAAGTCAAATTGATGAGAGGCTTTGCTTTGATGCTCTAGATATTAATAAGGATGTTGATGGAGTTACCTGTTTAGGATTTGGCAATATGTCTATGGGTTTACCAGCCTTTGGTTCATGCACCCCTCAGGGGATCATAAGATTGCTTGATCATTATGAAATAAATATTTCTGGATTAAATGCTGTAGTGGTAGGAAGAAGCCCTATTCTAGGTAAGCCTATGGCTATGATGTTATTAAATAAACATGCAACTGTAACAATATGTCATTCTAGAACTCAAAATATAGAAGACATAATCAAAAGAGCTGATATTTTGGTTGGAGCTGTTGGAATCCCTAAATTTATTAAGCATGAATGGATTAAAGAAAATGCAGTGGTGATTGATGCTGGTTATCACCCTGAGAAATGTGGGGATATAGATCTAGATAATATTGAATCTATAGCTTCTGCATATACGCCAGTACCTGGGGGTGTTGGCCCAATGACAATAAATACATTGATACTCCAGACGCTTGAAGCAGCTATAAAAACTAAGAGTTAGGTTCGTTTTTATCTTCTCCAGCCTCTTCAGGCTCTACAACTTCTTCAGGCTCTTCTGATACAACGTCAGCCTCACCTTCAACTATTTCAGGCGTATCTTCCTCAGATTCGTTTGCTGATTTTTTAAATGGAAATGGTTTTTCTTCTGTTTCGAATAGTAAAAACTTTAAAGTATCTTCAATAAAAGAATGCATATGTTTGTTAAAATCGAATAAAGCGGCATTGACCTTAGATGTAAATAAGAAAAATAAGAATTGTATTATAGCTATTCCTATTGCAATATTTAAAACAGCAGATACCACAAATGAATAAATAAACATAAAGAAAAATCTAGTCCATTTGCTAGCTTTTAATACTTCTTCTTTAACTTCTTCTCTATTAAAATTTTCCATTATTTATTTTCCTATATGTGTAAATTCTACATCAATTTCATGGGGATGATTAATTAAATCATCTAATTAAGTCTCCGGATTCATGTTTTCATTATTGATTTTATGATAAATACTTATCTAATTGACGCAAATATTTTGCAGGATCCTTAGGGGATCCGCCTTCAGCTATTACTGCGTAATCATAAAGAAAATCTACAAATGCATTAAATTGTTTGCCTTTAAGTGTAGCTAATCTCTTTAAAAGTTTATGCTTTAAATTTACTTCAAAGATAGGATTCGATTCACCTAAATTCTGACCTGCAGCTTCTAGGATTTTTCTTAACTGAGCTCCTGGTTCATTTTTTGGTAACAATAAGCACGATGCAGAATTAACCAATCTGCTGCTTGCAATTACATCAGAAACTTTATCTGAAAGGTGTTTTTTAATCTTAGCTAAAACATCCTCATCTTTTTCAGATACTTTTGGTTTAGAAGTCTCAGCTATGTCATCTTTCGCAACATTGACTAACTCTTTTCCTTTGTATTCCATTAGGCTAGACATTAGCCACTCATCAATTCTATCTGTAAGCATTAGTACTTCAGTATTGTTAGCTTTATGACCTTCAACATGAGGGGAATTAATTGCTGCTTCAAATGTATCAGCAACACAGTAATAAATCTTATCTTGTGATTCTGGCATTCTAGATAAATAGTCATCTAAAGTCTGACTAAGATCATTCTCTGGATTAATAGAAGAAGCAAACAACATTAAACTTGCTAGTAATTCTCTATTTTCAAAGTCTTCTGCTGGGCCCTCTTTTAAAACCAAACCATATTCTTTCCAAAAAGATTTATATGAATCGAATGATTTATCTTTCATATTAGCTAAAGCATCAAGCACTCTTTTTGTTATAGATTTTTTAATTGTTTCTACAAGATGATGTTCTTGTAGAATTTCTCTTGATACATTTAATGGAAGATCGCTAGCATCGATAATGCCTCTCACAAAACGCAAGTATAATGGAAGGAAGTTTGTAGCATCATCCATTATAAAGACGCGTTGGATATATAACTTAACTCCTCTTGGTGATTCTCTATTCCATAGATCAAAAGGTGGATTTTTTGGAATATATAAAAGATTTGTATATTCATTATTGCCTTCAACTTTGTTATGAACCCATAGAATTGGATCATTTTGATCATATGAAATGAATTTATAAAAATCTGAGTATTCTTCATCTGATATTTCATTTTTTGGTTTCAGCCATAAAGCCTCTGATTCGTTAACTCTTTCAACCTCTTCACCTTCTTCATTAAGACTTAATGGAAAATTAATATATTGAGAATATTTCTCTAATAAAAATTTTAGTCTAGACTTATCAGCAAAATCTTTATTTTCATCATTAAGGTAAATGATAATATCGGTGCCTCTAGTTTCTTTTTCTGAAGATTTAAGTTTATAACTTTCTTCTCCTGTGCTTGACCATAAGGTTGCTTCATCTTTTTTACTTTTTGCGGGCCTGGTTAAAACCTCAACCTTATCAGCCACCATAAATACTGAATAAAAACCTACACCGAATTGGCCAATTAAATTTGAATCTTTTTGTTTATCTCCGGTAAGGTTTCCAAGAAATGATGCTGTGCCTGATCTAGCTATTGTGCCAATATTTTCAACCAATTCATCTTCGTTCATACCTATCCCATTATCAGAGATAATGATCTTATTATCTTTTGGTGCTACAGAAACTTGAATACTAAGATCTGTATCATCACCTAATAAACCTTCATCAGATAGTGAATTAAATCTTAATTTATCAAGTGCATCTGAAGCATTTGAGACTAGCTCTCTCATAAAAATCTCTTTGTTTGAATACAACGAATGTATCATCAGCTTTAAAAGCTGTTTTGTTTCGGTCTGAAACGCTTTAGTCTTTGTTCTAGCCATTTTTAAATCTCCTTAAACTCATTTTTTGGGTCTAATTTGGTAAATTCAAGCTTCTTATTAGTAATGCTAAGAAATTCTAATTAGCTGAACTACAGCTATAGAAAAGATGATAACTGTATTTATTACACTTAAATTATGAAAAAACTTAAATGTTTTGCTCCAGTCTCTGTCGCGAGCTGCATTGGTTAAAGGAATAATGATAAATCCAATGAATGCAAAAAAAGATGCATTCAAAGCAAACCATAAATCAATCCTGGAAAACCATAAATATGAAATTAATGATGCTATTAAGCAAATTAAAAAAAGTAATAAATAAAACCTTGGGAAGATAACTCTTAAAAATTTTGATGCATTTTCATTATCTAAAACTTTAAATACAACTGGTGCAGTAAGAATAACTTGGGCAACAATAATGCCTAATATTAAAGAATATGAAAGAGATAAAAGAACTATAACTGCTTCGCTCATAATTTATTATATTATAAAGTGGCGGTCCGACGGGGAATCGAACCCCGAACGCCGCCGTGACAGGGCGGAATTATAACCGTTTAACTACCGGACCACTCTAGTAATTGATTGCATAATATATTCTTAAAATAAAAGTGCAACTATATAAATCTCTGCTATTAAATGGTGGGTGATGACAGGTTCGAACTGCCGACCCTCTCGGTGTAAACGAGATGCTCTACCAAACTGAGCTAATCACCCATAGCAAAAATTAAAATTACTATAACCATAAGTACTAATACTTATGAGCCGCATAATATACTATTTTATTAGAGTAATTTAAACAGAATAAGAAAATCTTCTTTCTAGGATTTTGTTAAATTCATTCTTGCTAAGTAAATACCAAATAAAGCAACGCAAATGAATAACATTTGAATAAAATTAATCGTTTCAGCAAAAATATATGCTGCACAAATAGTTGCCGTAACTGGTTGTAGCAATAGTCCAATTGAGCCTCCAGATGGAGAAATTCTAGCAATGCTATAAGTAATCATATATTGGCCACCAGCCTGGCATAACAATGCTAATAAAAAAAGATTAATCCATTCATCTAATGAAGGGGGTAAGATTTGTGATGATTCTATTAATGCAGAGGGTATAGAAAATAAACAAACAAATAAACTGGTATAAAAAATAATACTAAGCGCCTCTTCTTTGCCAAGCCTGGATATAAAAACTAAGTAAGTTGCATAAAAGAAAGCTGCGATGATACAAAAAATATCTCCTAATAAATTTCCTGATGTGTAATGGTCAGCTGAAAGTATTAATCCAATTACTCCGGCGTATGTTACCCCTAAAGAGATAAAAAAATATTTAGTAAGTTTTTCTTTAAAATAAAAGAAGTATATTAAAGCGACAAAAATGGGAGCAGAATTAACAATAATTGTTCCATTAGAGATAGAAGTCATTCCAATACTCCAATGCCATAAAGTTAAATCAATAGTAAATGCAAATGCAGCAATAAGAGATATATAAATACTTCTTTTAGCTTGAATTTTAAAAAATATAGATTTATTTAAATAAAGATTTATTAAGACTAATATTGGAAGAGCTAAGAGCATTCTATAAAAAGTAACCCATGACGGAGACATCTCGCTCCATCTAACAAATATAGGTGCAAAACCTATAAGTGTTGCCCCGCCTGCTAGTAATATAAAATTATTTGCTCTATGTAAATTTTCAGTCATAAAGTTATACTTTAGTTATGAATGACATTCTAGATCAGAATAAAGAAATAATCTCTGTAGGCGAGTTAAATAGATCTGCTAAAGCTATTTTAGAAAGTAATTTCAGTTCAGTTGCAGTAATTGGAGAAATTTCTAATCTTGCTCAACCCAGTTCAGGTCATATTTATTTCACCCTAAAAGATGATGAAGGCTCTATTAGGTGTGCGATGTTTAAAAATCAAAAATTGCGTCTTAAATTTACTCCTAAAGATGGGGACCAATGTATTCTCAACGGCAAAGTGAGCCTATATGCGCCTAGAGGAGATTACCAACTTATAGTTAACAATATGCAACCAGCCGGTGTTGGTAATTTAATGCAGCAATTTGAAGAACTAAAGCAAAAACTAGATGCCGAGGGCTTATTTGATAATAGTAGAAAAAAAGATATACCCTTCCCGCCCAAACATATTGGTGTAATAACTTCTGAATCAACGGCTGCTCTGCAAGATGTTATTTCTACTATTCAAAGAAGAGCCCCATCTAGCAGAGTAAGTTTATCTCCAGCTATGGTGCAAGGTGATAGAGCTCCCGAATCAATTATCAAAGCTTTACATTTAATACTAGCTTTTAATAAAACAACAGACAATCCAATTGATGCAGTTGTTTTAACAAGAGGCGGAGGTTCTATTGAAGATTTATGGGCGTTTAATAATGAAGGTCTTGCTAGAGAAATTTTTAACTTTTCAGTGCCGATTATTTCAGGGGTTGGCCACGAAATAGATTTTACAATTTCAGATTTTGTTTGCGATATGAGAGCTCCAACACCTACAGCAGCTGCTGAAATAGTTACTGAGTTTCAATTTCAATTAAAGGATAGGCTTAATGAAATGAAACTAGGATTAGTGAATGGTTTTGAAAATATTATTCAAAATAATAAACAAAGATTAGATCTCCTTGAATCAAATATAAAAAGCCCTCAGATTGTATTAAATGAGCAAAAGCAAAAACTTAAAAATACTGAACTAAGAATTATTCAGACTTTTGAAACTTCTATTCTTAACACTAATCAAAAGCTTGAGTTGCTTAGTCAATCAATTAAAGAAAGGAGTCCTTTAAATAGGATTAATCAATTGTTAGAGGGTCTAGATATATCAATGAAAGATATGGTCAAAAGCTTTGCACATTTTTTATCTGGTAAGAAAAACGTCTTAAACAAAATTGAATCTAATTTAATTGCATATAGCCCTATTGCTGTATTAGATAGAGGTTATGCGATAGTTCAAAATACTGACGGTAAAGCTATTAAAAGCTCTGACGAGCTAATGGTTGGAGAAGAGATCACTACAAGATTAAGTTCAGGAATTATTGACTCTAAAATTAAGAAAATTAATCATGAAGAATAATAATTATTGGATTGTATTGGTATTTTTATTTCCTTTTATCATAGAGGCTTCTGAAAGAATGTCTGGAACTTCTGGAGATATTTTAGCTATTAATAACTATGAGCCTTTATCTGTTAATGAATTAATTTTAAAACATGATCAATCAGAATATTTAATAATAGGATTGCCTTACGTTTCTCAAACTAGTATTAAAAAAATTGGAGTCAAAAATATTGAAATTAAATATAAAGATTTTGGAGAATCTAGAATCACTATTGCAGATGTCTCTAAAGTTAATTTAAATGCAAAAGATAGAAAAAGAGCAAATGCTGAAGCGGTATTAATTAGAAATGCTGTTAAAACTTACAATACGACATTAAGCCCTTCTTTTAATTTTATAAATCCTGTGGAGGGGGTAATTTCTAGCAGGTATGGCAAAAAAAGATTTATAAATGAGCAGCCTCGCTCACCTCATCTTGCTCTAGATATTGCTGCCAATTTAGGAGTTGAAATTGTAGCTCCACTAAAAGGTAAAACAATTTTAATTGGGAATTTTTTTTATACAGGTAACACAATAATTATAGATCATGGATTCGGACTTATATCTTCATATAGCCATCTTGATTCTATTAATACAAAAGAAGGTCAAATGGTTCAGCAAGGCGATATGATTGGAACTGTTGGTGAAACAGGAAGAGTAACCGGGCCTCATTTGCATTGGACTGTCTATCTAAACCAAGAAAAAATAAACCCCGAGAACTTATTAAAAGATAATTTTTTATTAACCCTTTTTTAGAATTTCTAAAATTTCTTCTAAAGACGCCTGAGTTTGAGGTCTAAATAGGCTTTGCACAAGCTCTCCTTCAGGGTTAATAAAATAAGTTGCGGGAAGAGTAGCAGGAGATTCTATTCCCCAAATATCTCTTGGATGAGAAAGTATAGATGGAATTTTCACACCAAATTTTTTAATTTCATAAGTTAAATCTTCTCCTTCTAATTGATCAAAATTAAAAGCAAAAACTTGAACATCATTATTGGCTCTATCAAAAGCAATAAGTTCGGGCATTTCTTTTATACATGACGGGCACCAATCGGCCCAATAATTTATCATTACCCACTGACCTTTTAATTCTGATGAAAATATATCATCAGCATTATGAATATCTATATCAGCCTTCTGACATGCAAATAAAACAAACAAGAAGAATAACGATATAATTTTATTTTTCATGTGCATATAATATTACAAAGAAGATAAAAAATAATGGATAAATATTTATTAATACTATTTTATTCTGCTAGCGGTGCAGTTAAAAATTTAGCTCATGCGCTTGCAGATGGCGCAGAAGAATTAAATTTAGATGTAAAAATTAGAACTGTTCCAAGAGTATCTCCTAATAACGAATCAAGCGAGCCTCTTATTCCTGAAAAAGGTGAAATATTTTGCTCAAAAGAAGAACTAATTAATTGTTCAGGTCTTGCTTTGGGATCGCCTACAAGATTTGGATCTATGGCAGCCCCATTAAAGTATTTTTTAGATACAACCGGTGATATCTGGACATCAAATTCATTGGAGGGTGTTCCTGGGTGCGCCTTCACTTCAACAGGTTCAATGCATGGTGATCAGGAGTTAACATTAATGAACTTATTAACATATCAACTGCATCAAGGCATGCTGGTTGTTGGCTCCCCTTACTCCATAAAAGAACTTAATAAAACTGAAGCTGGCGGAACCCCTTATGGCCCATCCCATGTAGAAAGTTTTAATTCCAGTTCTAACATTACTCCTGATGAATATAAAATTGCATTTGAGACAGGCAAAAGAATGGCAAAAATTATTCAAAAACTAAATGCTTAAAGTTAAAACATTTACTCAAATAACCATGGGATTGATTGTTAGCTTAATTTTTGTAAAACTTTTAATAGTTTTTACTGGGAGAATTAATTATATAGTTTTTATAATTTGGTCATTGCCCCTATTAAGCTTCATACCTTTTTTACTAAAAAAATCGATTAAAGCTTATCAAAGCTTTTGTTTTATCTTATTAATATATTTTCTGCTTGCCTCCCTAAGGGTTTTTGGTATTAATGGGCCTCTTCTCGATATCTTTGAGATTTCTTTTATCATCATCTTATTTATTCATTCTATGTACGGTCCAAAGACTATTCATTCGAATAATTAATGTAAAGTTACCTTGACATGTAAAGTTTACTTTACATATAATATCCTAAGAAATAATTTAAATTGGAGACTTTATGGAGACTTTTGGAATATTAGGATTTGTTTTTGGGATGGTAGCCTTTGTGCGTTTGCATAAATTAATAGAAACTCTCAAAGAGAAAGAAATCCTTTAAACAAATTACAAAGAGGAATAAATAATGGCAGAAGTAAACATGGGCGGTTTAAATATTAAATGGTCTTCATTGTCTAAACAGGATAAAAAAGAATATGGAGCTGGCATAGCTCTTCTCACTATAGCTTCAGGAATATCTGGTGTAATTTTAGGTGGTATTTGGGGTGAGAGAATATTAGGGGGAGTTAATACTTTGGAATGGATTTATTCATACCTTTACCCAGTTGCAATCGTATGCTTTTTTCTGAGTGTAAAGTTAATGAATAATTTTATGAAACGACAGGATGAAGGTTTTGTTGATTTTAATATCAAAGCTAATATTTGGGGAATTAATTTCTTTTGGATAGTCGGTTTTCTTGTTGCATGGCCGCTAGAAGTCTTTATGGGTTTTGATTTTGTATTTTTTGAGTACTTTCTTTTGTATAGCGTTGGGATATCTATAGGTGCAAGAAAAGTTTATAAACAAATGTATGCAATAGATATTAATGAAGAACAATCTTAAAAATCTTAGAGAAGAATTAAAATTGAGCCAAGATGCTTTTGGTTCAAACCTTAATGTTAGTCGACAGACTATCAACTCTATTGAGAATGGAAAATTTGATCCATCTCTCCCCCTGGCTATGAAGATAGCAAAATTTTTTAACAAGAGAATTGAAGATATTTTTTACACGGAGAATTAATTATGTTTATTAGTCTATTAATTAGTGTGACGGTCTTAATATCCGGAATACTGTATTTTTATTTTTTAGTTTAGTTACAACAATAAGGAGAAAGCTATGAAGAGTATGTTTATATGGATTGAGGGTTATTTAAATAAAGCTAGAAGAATATTTGTTGCTGGTTTTACTTTAATATTTTTATTATTTGTTACTTTTTCTCTACTAGGAGGTATTGCAGGTGCTTTCTCTGGAGATGAAGAGATAGATACAAAAGATAAAATTTTATACCTAGAACTTGCTGGCGTTTTAGTAGATCAACCTCAAAGTGGTCCACCTGATCCAGTAAGCATAATTTTAGCTGGAGATAGTCAGCCTAATGTCTATGCAATTAGAGATGTTTTAAGAGTATTGGATGCAGTAGCAAATGATACAAATTTGAAAGCTGTATATCTTGATGTTGATAACTTATCTATGGGAGGTCAGGTTTTTTCCCTTGCTATAGCAGATGCTGTGAAAAAAATTGTTGATAACGATATTCGTGTAATCGCTTATACAGACGGTTTGGTTACCAGTGATTATTTGGTAGCTTCTCAAGCTACAGAGTTATATCTAAATACAAATAGCTATAGCGGTATTATGCCTTCAGGTTTTTCAAGAAAACGTGAGTATATGCAAGAATTTTACAATAATGTAAAGATTGACTATGAGATATTTACTGCAGGAGACTTTAAATCTGGTCCTGAGCCCTATACAAGGAATGACATGTCAGAAAATGACAAAATAGCATGGAATGCTTTTGCTAATCCTTTATGGGATACATACAAACAAAAAATGGAAGCTGGAAGAAATCTAAAGCCAGGAACAATACAATCCTATGGAGATAATTTTGATATTTTAACTAAAGATGAAAAGGGAGATTTCCCAAGAGTTGCTCTAAATCTTGGATTAGTTGATGGGCTTATGAAGCATGAAGAAATAAGAGATTATATGATTGAAGAATTTGGGAGTGAAGATAAAGATAACGATAAATGGCCTGAAGGAGTCTCATATGATGATTATTTATCTACATTAGATTCAAGTTTTGATGACGAAGCTAAAGACATTATTGCAATTATAAATGTTGAAGGCATCATTATGACTGGGCAGGAGTCGCAAGGGACTGCTGGGTCAGATTCTATTGTTGATAAAATCTATAAAGCTAAGAATGACAAAAATGTTAAGGCTCTTATATTAAGAGTAAATAGTGGTGGCGGAGATGTATATGCTTCTGAGCTAATATTAAATGCTTTAGATGATTTCAAATCAACTGACAGAAAGGTTTACACTTCTATGGGAAATGTCGCTGCATCAGGAGGTGTTTGGGTTACAACAAACTCAACTGAAATCTGGGCTGAAGAAAATACTCTTACTGGCTCAATTGGTGTCTATTCAATAGTTCCTACCTTAGGAAGAGCTTTGGATTGGGCAGGAATAAATGTTGATGGAGTAAGTTCTACAAAAATGGGTGAATGGGATCCTTCTGAACCTATGCCTGATTATATGAAAGATTTATTTCAATCTAATGTTGATGGTATATATGAAACATTTGTGTCTCAAGTAGCCAATAATAGAGATATGGAATATGAAGAAGTCTTAAAAATTGCTGGGGGCAGAATTTGGGCTGGAAATAAAGCCCAAGAATTAGGTTTAGTCGATAAGCTTGGTACTCTCAATGATGTGATAGCTCATGTTGCTGAATCCAATGAATTAGACAGCTATAAAGTAAAATATTACAAAAGGGATCTAGAGCCATGGGAAGTATTTTTTGATCTTAGTTTTATTAAATTAGATATTCCATTTAGCTCAACTAGAAAGCTTATATATAAGGAATTAAAAGCCTTTGATCAACTTGTTCAACAAAACGGTCAATTGAAGCCTATTTCTTATTGCAGCGAATGTGATTTATTGAATTAAAACTTAATTCGATAGTAATTCTTTAATTAATGGGATCGTTATTCTGCGTTTCGATCCCATTGAATATTCATCAATCCTTTTAATTAAATCTATTGCTGAGGGTAAATCTCTTTGCAACTAAAGATTAATCTGCAACTAGATTCATTGCATCTGTTGATAAGGTTAAAACATGCAACCTCCCAGTCCTTATTAGAGGAAATCTTATCTATATCATCTATGCAAACCAAATCTAAGGATTCGAGCCCATCAAGTAATTTTGTGTCCAATTTAATAGCTTCATTTAAAGGTATGTAGCTTGTAGCAAACTTAAGATTATTAAGATCATTGCAGGCTGCTTGGAGAAGATATGTTTTTCCGCTTCCTTTATATCCTCTTAAGAAAATATCATCTCCATTTTTATTTGATAATTCATTAATGAGAGCTTCGGAACCTTTTGGAATAAAAAATTTTTTAATTGAAGATTTTTTATCTATGCTAAATGGAAATGTTAATTGCCTAGGGTTTGTCATGCTGACCTTTAATAGATTTAAACCATTCAGACCCATAAACACCAAGGCTTAAAATTGTTACTATTATTGTTAACCAATCAAGCCAGAGAATATGAATGTTTGCTCCTAGCGCTTGTAATATTAAAATTTGAATAATATATGCTATTTGAACACCTGTAGTTATTTTTCCTAAAAGATTTGGGTTAGGAGCATTACTCGTTACAAATGTCATATGCATAGCTGCTCCAAGTAGAATTAATACATCCCTGCTTATTAATATAATAAAAACGAAAAGAGGTATAAAGTTATTAACCCATAAGACAAAGATTGTTCCAATCAAAAGGAGTTTATCTGCCACAGGATCTAAAATCTTACCTAGCTCTGTATACCAATTCATTCTCCTAGCCAAAAATCCATCTAAAGCATCTGTAAGAGATGCAATAATAAAATATATTAATCCTAATAAGTAATCACCAATGTATATCGCATTTAGGATCGGATACACAAGGCCTATCCTCATCAAAGATAAAAGATTGGGTATGAAGATAAAATATTGGCTCATGATTAATTGCTTAAAGAAACAAAAGTAACATTCTCATCAACATCTATCAATTGCAGAAATGAATTTGAATTAATTTCTTTTCTAAAAGATTCAATGCTACCTTTTATATCGAAAGTATAAGTAATTGAATTATCTACATAGCTTTTGATACTAATCCTTTTGATAGATAAAAAACGGTTCAGGCCATCCTGGAGTTTTGATAATTCTTCGTAAGAATTAATATTGCGGACAACTACCTTAACTGAGCTTTCTTGATCAGGAATTTTAAATGAAGATAGAAAATCATTACTTAAATAAGACAGTGTTTTATTTAAACTCTGCAATGTAACTGCAAGGTTGTTGGGCTCTTTAGATTGAATATCTCCAGTTAAAGTCCATTTATTTATGATTGTTTGTGAAATATCTAATTTAATAAGAAAATCATACTGATAATTAGGCAAAATAATTGCCTCTTCTGAATCAAATACGGTTATATTACTCAGCTCGGTCATATCCTCTAAATCAAATACCGGTAATTCAAAAAAAATTCCTCTTTGATTGGAAATATTTTTTAATAAGTTTTTAATTTCTTTATCAAGAGCAGAGTTAGACGAAGTATTTAAAATATATGGATCTTCGTAACCATCTTCAACACCTATAAGTAATAAGACTATTGGTCTGTCATAACCAATTACGGAGATGTTAAGATTATCCAGCTTTTGAATTAGGCTGTCTTTATTAAACCTAGAAACTAAATATGGAACTTCATCAATATTTATTGATTCATAGCTGATTAAAAAATCTTTTTTAGCTTTTAGAGATGGCGCAATAGATTTAATAATTTTTGAATTGTTAGTCCCTGTAAGTCTTAAAATAAGGTCATTGAAAGATTTATTTATAGCATTATCAATATTTGAAATCTCATCTACTGGAGTAGTTATTTCAAAAAGTTTATTAAATTCCTTTCCAAAGGATGAATTAGAAAAGATAATTACAATTATAATTAATAAATTAAAAGATTGACTGCTTATTTTCATTATCTGGATATTTTAAATGACAAAAGAAATTAAGAACAATGATCCTTACAAATTAGCTGGGGTTGATATCGCGGCTGGAAACTCTCTTATAGATAAAATTAAGGCTGATGTAGGCGCAACACAAGGTCCAAATGTATTAGGTAGCATTGGTGGTTTTGCAGGAATGTTAAAAATTGATGAATCTATTAATAATCCAACTTTGGTTGCATGCACAGATGGCGTTGGAACTAAGGTAGCCTTAGCGCAAGAAAATAATAAATTAGATACGATAGGGCAAGATTTAGTTGCAATGTGTGTAAACGATCTAATTACATGTGGAGCTCAGCCCTTATTTTTTCTAGATTATTTTGCAACATCTGCTCTAGATGTTGATCAAGCTGCTCTAATTATTAAAAGTATAGCTAAGGCATGCAAGGATAGTAATTGTGCCCTTTTGGGTGGTGAAACAGCTGAAATGCCCGGTCATTATGTAGGTAATAATTTTGACCTAGCTGGATTTTCAGTTGGCATAGTTGATCAAAGTAAAATTATAAATGGTTCTGATATATCTAATGGCGACATCATTATTGGCATAGAGTCTTCTGGCCCTCATTCAAATGGTTACTCTTTAATACGAAAAATTATATCCGAATCTTCTTCGCCCAATGATGAAATTAATTTAATTAAAGAATTAGCATTGAGACCTACGATTTTATATCCCAATTTAATTAATAGTTTGCTTCAAAAAATAGAAATTAAGGGTATGGCCCATATAACAGGCGGCGGCATTACTGAGAATATTCCAAGAATAATTCCAAAAGATCTTAATATAGATATTCTTAAAGACTCTTGGGAATATTTGGAAATCTTTAAATGGCTTAAAGATCAAGGGGAAATATCTGAAGTTGATATGTTTAGAATTTTTAATTGCGGTATTGGTATGACTTTAATTATTAATCCTAATATTAAAGACGAGACTCTTAATTTAATTAAAGATTTAGGCTATAACGCATATCACATAGGAAATATTCATAACAAAGAATCTAAAGATCAAGTTTCATATATATAAAAATGTTTAATATAGTTGTATTGATTTCAGGCAGCGGTTCTAATCTTCAAGCGATTATTGGTGCTTGTGACTTAAATATTATTAAAGGAAAGGTTGTGGCTGTTATTAGCAATGAATCAGAAGCTTATGGCCTTGAAAGAGCAAAAAAACATAATATTCCTTATAAATTTATTAATCATAATGAATTTAATTCTCGAGAAGAGTTTGATGAAGAATTGGTTGAAGCTATAAATGGTTTTAATCCTGATCTAATTGTACTTGCTGGGTTTATGAGAATACTGTCTAAAGTGGCTACTTCAATTTATAAAGATAAGATGATAAATATTCACCCTTCTCTTCTTCCTAAATACCCAGGCCTAAATACCCATGAAAAAGTTTTAGCTAATAAGGATTCTATTCATGGAGTAACCATTCATAAAGTATCGGCAGAGTTGGATGCTGGACCAATAATTGCGCAAGCTAAGATTGCGGTAAAAGAAAATGAACCTCTTGAAGAATTAATAGAAAGAATTCATAAAGCTGAACACAAATTATTTCCAAAAATAATTAGCTTAATCGAAGCAAATGAAATTAATTTGAAAGATTTCGGTCTAAATCAAAATATTATTGATGAAAATTATGATTTCTAGATTACTAATAATTGCTTTGTTTTTTTCCTCTTTTTTAGCTAATGCTGAAGATGTAAAAGACTATAAAGCAGAATACTTGTTTGAAACTGATAAATTCTCTGTCACCGGCATCAGAGAACTTTCATCTAAAAATAATATCAAAATAATAACCTTCAATGCTAAAACCAGTGTTGTTAAATTGTTTTTTGAATCTGCATTCGATATTAAAAATGGTTCTGTTTTATCTCAAAAATATACTGCAAATGTTAGGGCATTACTTATTAGAAGAAACCAAACTATTGAATTTGATAATGCTAATAAGATTATCAAATCATACGGCATGAACGAATGGGAGAAATCTTACGATGGAGATTTTAATATTTTGGACCCTTTAAATGCTCAAGTTGAGATGCGATTTAATGTTAAAAAAATGCTTGATTCAAATAATTTCGATTCTTTTCAAATAGCTTTGCAAGATATCCGAAGTGGAGATATAGAAGTTAATACATATAAGTTTTCTAAAATGAGCAAATATGAATTTAAGGACTCTGTTTATGACTCAGTGGTTATAAAAAGGGTTAGAGAGCAAGATTCAAGAATTACTGAATACCATCTAGTTCCCGAGTTAGGTTTTTTAATTTTAGAAGTGCTTGATATTGGTTCTGAAGGAACTCAAATATTAAAATTACAAAATATTTTAAGTCTTGGGTAAAGTAACTCCTGTCTGACCTTGATATTTTCCATCTCTATCTTTATAGCTAGTTTCGCAATCTTCATCAGATTCAAAGAAAATCATTTGAGCAACACCCTCTCCTGCATATATTTTAGCCGGAAGATTGGTTGTATTAGAGAATTCTAAGGTAACATGCCCCTCCCATTCAGGCTCCAATGGCGTAACGTTAACAATAATCCCACATCTTGCATAAGTAGATTTACCTAGACAAATAGTTAGAACATTTCTTGGAATCTTAAAATACTCAACCGTTCTTGCTAAAGCAAAGCAATTCGGAGGAATAACACATACGTCAGATTTAATATCAATAAAACTATTATCATCAAAGTTTTTAGGATCAACGGTTACAGAGTGAATGTTGGTAAAAACTTTAAACTCATCTGAACACCTAACATCATAACCAAAACTTGATACCCCATATGAGATAAGTTTATTACCAGATTCATCTAATCTAACTTGATTTTCAGAAAATGGTTTGATCATATTATGATCTAACGACATCTTTTTTATCCATTTATCAGATTTAATGCTCATCTTATACTTCCGTCCTTCCTTGGATTGCTTGGGCTATAGTATTGCTATCAACATACTCTAACTCGCCGCCAATTGGTATGCCATATGAAATTCTAGAAACTTTAATGTTAGGTATGTGATCCTTTATATACATACTAGTTGCATCTCCCTCAACTGTTGAGCTTGTAGCAAGTATTAGCTCTTCAACAGATTCTGATTCAATTAAAACAAGTAAGTCATCGATACCTAAATCCTCAGGCCCAACACCCTCTATAGGAGATAATCTTCCTAAAAGGACAAAATATTTACCTTTATAGCCTCCAGTAGATTCAATAGCCAAAACATCGGATGGTGATTCAACAATACAAATACTTTTATCGTCTCTAGATATATCTGCGCACACTCTACATAGATCATTTGAAGTTAACATTCTGCATCTATTGCATCTAGAAATTTTATCTACAGCTTCTAATAATGTCGAAGCCATTAACTTAGCACCATCTTTATTTTTGTCTAATAAGTATAAAGCCATACGTTGCGCTGATTTCTTTCCAACACCAGGCAATATAGTTAAAGCTTGTATTAAGTCTTTTAATAAATCTTTATTCATTTATCTATAGATTTGATAGATCCACTTTGAATCTTACCATTAAATTTTTTAATAATATCTTGAATTCCTGAATCATTAGCAATAGATGATTTCGCTGAAGATTCTTTTTTTAAATCTTCAGTATTTGCAATGCTTAAAGGACTTTTCTTCGATGATCCTTTTTCAATTTTAATAGTGATCTTTAACCCAAAGTAGCTAGAGCATTCATCTTGAAATTCTTTAAATACTTTCTCAGGTATAGCTGACTTGTCTGTATCTCCTTGTAAGCTTATTAGAGATTTTTTATGGCCTAGAAATTCAAGATTGCCAAAAATAGCCTTTGCAAAAGGACTTAAATCCATAGATTCATAAATTTTATTCCATTGCATAAATGATTGAATTTCTAGTGTAAGATCTTCTTTTTCTTTTGGTGTAACTAGCTGAGGTTCATTTTTTGTTAGCTTTACTTCTTTATTTTTTTTTTCAATTCCAGAGGGATCACCTTCTTTAATAGAAATATCCCCAATGGGATTAAAAGCTAACATTCTCAATACACATATTTCTAAAGCTTCTTTTGGATTTGGATGAACATGAAATTGTGAAAAAGCATTAACAGCAATCTCATATAACAACTGGCAAAATTGTGGGTCTAATGTCGATGATAATTGTTTAATTTCTTCTAATTCTGAATTACCTATTACCTGTTCAAGAGAAATCTGATGCAAAATAGAAATAATACTTTGTAAAATAAAATCATATTCTGGATTAAGTTCTGCAATTGACTCTAGGTGATTGAATGTATTTTCTCCATCTCCAGATATTACTGAATGCATCAATTCATATAGATATGAATTATCAATTGTTCCAAGCAGCGACTTAACCTCATCAAGAATAATAGATCCAGCTCCATGAGCTATTGCCTGATCCAATAAAGTGAGAGCATCTCTTACAGAACCATTAGCGCTACCTGCTATTAATTCAATACCTTCTGGCTCAGCTGATATGCCTTCATTTTTTAAAATTAATGATAAATGTTCAACTAATAGTTTTTTAGATACCGTCTTAAGATTTAACTGTAAGCATCTTGATAAAACTGTTTTAGGAATTCTGTCAGGATCGGTTGTAGCAAAAATAAAAACTACATGCTCTGGTGGCTCCTCAAGAGTTTTTAATAAAGCATTAAAACTAGATTTTGATAGCATGTGAACTTCATCTATTAAATAAATCTTGTAAAAGCTATTGCTAGGTTTGTATTGAGCATTCTCAATTAATTCTCTCATATCATCAACACCTGTTCTCGATGCTGCATCAATTTCTAAAAAGTCTAGATGTCTGCCTGTCTTTATTTCTTCACAGGCTGAGCATTGATCGCATGGATTTTCTACGGGGGTTTCTTTAGATGAACAATTTAGACACTTTGCAAGAATTCTAGCAATTGTTGTTTTACCTACACCTCTAGTTCCTGCTAATAAATATGCTTGATGAATTCTATCTTGAGAAATACTGTTGCTAAGTGCTTTTACAACGTGCTCTTGTCCAACAACTTCCTTGAAGTTATTTGGTCGATATTTTCGAGCTAAAACCTGATAAGACATAGCGATAAATCATAACATGTCCTGCTTCATAACTGATTCAATTTCTTTAAAACTGAACCCTCTATTTTTCATAAATGTTTTTTGTTTCATGCTTGCTTTAAAGTCTGATGCAGGACCGGATTTAAATTTTTTATTAAAGACATTTCTAGCCACTTCAATCCAACCTTCATCTGGATTAATAACTTTAGCAATAATGCTGTCATTAACACCTTTAATACTTAATTCGTAAGCAACTCTTTTGGGACCAAAGCCTTTATTTTTTCTGCTTATTGTATACATTTCTGCAAATCTTAAATCGTTTATTAAGTTATTTTCTTCTAACTTTAATAAAGCAGAATTTATAACTTCCTCAGATTTAAATTTACTAGATAGTTTATTAAATACTTCTTTTTTTGAATGTTCTCTTCTTGAGATTATGTCTAGACCTTTGTTGTATATATCTTTGTAAAGATTGTCACTCATTAACTAATTAATCTAGCTTTTGATAAAGTTAAAAGTAACTCTTTTCACTTCTAGGTAAGACTCTTGATTTACCTCCAGACTTAACAATTTGCACAGCTTGGCCTGGTTGAAATTTTATGTCCGATTCCTCTTGGATAATTGAGATATATTTCCCAGCATCAGTCTCTATTAATATTTCTAGACCTTCCATTTTAGTCATTGAGCTACCAATTTCTGCTCCTACTTTTGAGCCAATTAATGCACCAACAATTCCAGCAGCAACTGGAGCTTTATTATTATCAGCACCCATATCTCCACCTATCGCTGCTCCTGCAGCTGATCCAAGAGATCTATCTCCTTCAATAGTAACCTTGGTAATATCTTTAATAACTCCAAATATTACGTATTGAGCTTTTTGAGCAGATGATCTATCAACAACATCCGGTCTAAGCGAAGCAGTTGAACAACTACTAATAATAAAAATAGATACTAGTATAGGTAATATAAAATTCTTCATTTTTCTTCTTCCTTTAAATTATATTTTTTTAATAAGTCTTCTGTTATAACAAAATATTTTCTTCCTTTGTTATTGCCGCTTAAGAGTTTAACTTTATAGATCTCGTCTTGATAAAGACCTTCAAGTATTTCAACTTCATATCCCCTTCTTAATTTAACTAAATTTCTTGTATCAACCATAGAGAACTGATTCCAGTCATCAAATCTTCTGCTTCTATATGTTTCATAAGCATTATTTGGCATTAGATAAAGAACCTCGCCACCATTCATCATTCCATTGCCTGATGTTGATTTAAGAATCCATACCTCACCGGGATTAACTTCTTTAGCTTCTGCTTCATCGGCAAAGCCTTCATAAGGAATTATTAAACAAGCTATTAAAAGTAAAAATCTCATATTATCTTTGACTAATGTTTTTTTATTAAGTTCATTTAGGTAACTTAATCATAATATATTTATTAAGAAAAATAACTTGAAATAAAAAGAAAATGCCATAAATAAGTCTTGTAGATGCCATAAGGGTCTACATATTTTAATAAGCATGCCTTAGGGGTGCAAAACTAGTCGCTTAAAAGGAGGACTATTATGATACTTAACTTTACTGATCCATTTTTCACAACACGTGTATTGGGTTTTGAACCATTGTTTGATAGATTGCAAAGACTTTCAGAATCTTCTGAAAGATCTACAAACTATCCACCATATAACATCCGAAGAGATGGCAATAATATAACTATTGAAATAGCTGTTGCTGGATTATCAAAAAATGATCTAATAATAGAATTGACCGATGGCACATTATCTGTAAGCCATGAAGGTCCAAATGCTGAGATAGTTAATGATGACAACGAAGTTGTCTATCAAGGAATAGCTCAAAGAGCATTTAAACAACAATTCACACTAGCTGAAAATGTTGTTGTAAATGGAGCAGATCTTATTAATGGTTTATTAACTATTAATTTAGAGAAAATTATTCCAGAAGAAAAGAAACCAAGAACTATTGAGATTAAAACACCTAAAAAAATATTAGGTAAGAAATAATTTATAATAGTTAACTATTATAGGGGGTGTTTGACGCCCCCTTTTTTGTAGACTCATGTAACATATCATTATGAAATTGAAGTACTTATTTGTATTTAGCTTATTTTTAAGCAGTCTAATTAATGCAATGCCTCAAGATACAGGCCATGCCGAGGTATCATTAATCAAAGCTGATAATTATCAAAATCAAAACAAAATCCATTTAGGTATAAAGATGGATATGGATGAAGGTTGGCATACTTATTGGCTTAACCCTGGTGATTCTGGCGGCGCTATTGAGGTTGAATGGGATATATCTAATGGCAATTCTATAAGCCAAGTAATGTATCCTGCTCCTCATAAAATCCCATACCCTCCTTTAATGACATTTGGGTATGAGAATTTTGTGATATTTCCATTAGAACTATTTGCGAATGATGTTAATGATGATATTAATATTGATGCAACAATAGAATTTCTTATATGTTCTGATGTATGCATACCTGAAAGTGCAACTATCGTCACTTCTCTTGGGAAGATTAAAAAAGATAAGGAATTAAATAAATGGATAAATAAAGTTCCTCAAATAAATTTACCCAATATAGTTGTGCACAATAATGAGAATATTGAAATTAGATTCTCGTTTAATGAAAAGATTGATGATATTTATTTTTATCCAAACCAAAAAGATGTCTTTATATATAATTCAGATCAGAATCTGCAGCGAGAAGATAATAATTGGGTATTAGAAATTCCACTTATTGATTCAGCTCCAAATTCTATTGAAGGAGTTCTAGTAATTGATGAAAAATCTTTTATTATCAAAAATAATTCAATTATTTCTTCTGTCTCTAAAAAAAATTCTATCTCAACTTGGAGAGCAATTATTTTTGCATTCTTAGGCGGACTCATTTTAAATCTTATGCCCTGTGTTTTTCCTATTATCTCACTTAAGGCTCTTAGTTTTATTTCAATGGGAGGGAGTTCAAATACAAAAATAAGATTGCATGCACTAAATTTCTGTTTAGGAGTAATAATTTCATTTATATCAATTGCTTTATTAATTGTGGTGCTCCAAAAAACTGGCAATATTGTGGGGTGGGGTTTTCAGCTTCAATCTCCACTAATAGTTTCTTCTCTTTGTATTCTGATGTTAATTATTGGTTTAATACTTCTATTAGATATAGATATTGGATCTTCCTTAACCAGGCTTGGTGTTGTAGGTAATAATGAAACTACTTATGTTAGTTCGTTTAATACAGGAGTATTGGCCGTTATAGTAGCATCACCTTGCACAGCTCCTTTTATGGGCGCTGCAATTGGTTATGCAATACTTCAACCCTCAGCAATAACAATACCTATTTTTCTATTTCTTGGAATTGGCTTTTCATTACCCTACTTAATCCTTGCTCTATTTCCTGGCCTAATATCAAGAATGCCTAAACCTGGGCAATGGATGAATTATTTAAAGCAATTTTTTGCATTACCAATGTTTGGAACAGCTTTGTGGCTGTTATGGGTTTTTAGCCTTCAAACTAATTTAAATAGTTTAATTGTATTAATTGTAACTATGCTTCTTATATCATTCATGTTTTGGGTAAATACAAAAAATGTTTCTAAAAATATTCAAACACTTTCTTTAACTCTAATCCTCCTTGCTGTTATTTCTCAGCTTCTTTCGATCAATAAAATTGAGTCAAATGATGAAGTTTTTGTAGCAAGTCAAAATATTGGACTAGAAGATATTGAGACTAAATTCCAAACCCAAAATCAAGCTTATTTAATTAACTTTACAGCTGCTTGGTGCATAACTTGTCAAGCTAATGAAAAGTTAGCGCTATCAAAGCCGTCAGTTAAAAAATATCTAAAAGATAACGATATTCAATATATCAAAATTGATTGGACCAATCGTAACGATGATATTTTGTTATTCTTAAATAAATATGAGAGAACTGGAGTGCCTTTATATTTATATTGGAAGCCTGGATTTGAGGAAACTAAAATTCTTCCATCTATTTTAACTGAAGATCTTTTAATTAAATCATTATAGGTTTGTATTTCTATAAAAATTAAATAAAGTAGCATTTTTACATACTTTAAATTACTATTATTTTTATAATTAACACTTTTAAAGGTTGTAAATTATGGGTGAGCCATTTGTAATGTTTGGGACAATACACTTAATCTCCCTTGCGCTTATTTTTCTAATAGTTCTAGGTCTGCCTTATACGGTAAATAGATCTAGCAATCTTGACCAAGATAAGGTTGGAAGAATTATTGCCTACCTTTTAATAGCTCATGCTTTAATGAGTCCATATAAAGATCTATTTATACTTGAAAACCCCTATCATTGGAAAGAAGTGTTGCCTCTTCACATGTGTGATTTTTCAGAGATTATTCTGGCGTGGTTCTTACTGGGTGGCCCTAAAATATTATTCAATATAGCCTATTATTGGGGGATAGCTGGAGCAACTATGGCGCTACTAACTCCTGATTTAACTATTGCGGGTGACCTTGATTATATTTTCTTTTTTGCAGGTCATGGTTTAATAGTTGCAGCGGTATTCTACGCAATCTTAACTTTAGGAAACCTTCCAACGCTAAAGGAGACTCACCAAGTAATGATAATTACCGTATTTATATTATTACCAATTATTTATATTATTAATCTTATTCTAGGTGATTTTCCGGGCGGAACTACTAATTTTTGGTATCTAATGGCTAAACCTGATGGAGATAGTCTTCTAAATCTTTTCCCTGATCCTCCTTATCATATCCCTCCTTCATTGCTGCTGACAGTTAGCATTTTCTATTTAATATATTTACCTATAGGTATTAAAAATAAATTAAATAATAATAGCTAAATGTCGCTTGTTGATATTGAAGATATTAAGTTAGCAAATTTAAGAATTTCAAAATATCTAAAGAAAACTGAACTAGTATCTAGTGTTAAGTTAGATGCTCTTATGGAAGCTGAGATCTATCTTAAACCTGAACAGCTTCAAAGAACCGGCTCATTTAAGTTTAGAGGAGCTATGTCTGCAATGACCTTGCTAAGTGAAGAAGAGTTAAAAAATGGTGTTATTGCATTTTCATCTGGCAATCATGCTCAAGGTGTAGCTTGTGCAGCAAAAATTCTAAAAACATCTGCAATCATTGTGATGCCAAGTGATGCTCCTAAAATCAAAATTGATAAAACAAAATCATATGGAGCAAAAATTATTTTTTATGATCGTCAGAATGATGATAGAGAATTGATAGGTCAAAATATTGCTGAAAATGAAAACAGAACATTAATAAAGCCATTTGACGATGCTCAAATTATTGCCGGACAAGGAACTTCGGCTCTAGAAGCAATTAATTTAATTAAAGATCAGAACATAGAATTTGATTCAGCTGTAATTTGTGCAAGTGGTGGCGGCTTAACTGCTGGTTCAGCTATTGCGTTAAAGCATTTTAATAAAAAATGTCAGATATATACTGCAGAGCCTATGGAATGGAATGATCATGAATTGTCTTTTAAGAAAAATAAGAGGTTGACTCTTAAAAAGAGGCAACATGGATTATGTGATGCTCTTGAATCCCCTTCTCCTGGCAAAATTACATTTAAAATAAACAATAATTTAGGTGTAAAAGGTATTTCGGTAAATGATGAGGCAGTAATAAATGCAATGAAATTTGCTTATGAAGAATTTAATTTTATTCTCGAGCCCTCTGGAGCAGTTGGTCTTGCTGCTGCTATGAAATCAAAAAGCTTATTTAAAGGCAAGAAAAATCTTATTATCCTGTCAGGGGGTAATATTTCTAAAAATAGATTTAACCAATATATCGCATAATAATTATCTAACTTTGCTATAAAGACCCAAATAGACTTAAAATACAAGAAAGTAATTAGGGTAAAAACGCTTATGGAAAATTTTATTAGCTTGTTAAGTGATGTTTGGAATAGAGGATTTTATGGAATAAATCTTTCAGATATTATTATTTCATTTATTGTATTACTTGCAGCATTTCTGTTTAGAGGTTTTATTATTTCAATAGTCTTAAATGCAATAGGACGTCTTGCTGCAAAGACTGAATCTAACGTTGATGATGAAATCTTATTAGCTCTTAAAAGGCCTCTTGGATTAGTGCCGGTCACTATTGCTTTATATATAATCACTCTTATTCTTCCTATGTCAGGAGTGATTGGTGATGCTGCTTCAAATATTGTTAAAGCTTTTGTTGTTTTTACTATTTTTAGTACTTTAGCTAATAGCATAAAACCTATTTTTGCAGCTTTATCTACCAGCTCATGGTTAACGGCCTCAATGCAGATGTGGTTAGAAAGAGCTTCACGCGCAATAGTCTGGATTGTAGGTATTGGAGTTATTTTAGATATTTTTGGTATACAGATAGGTCCTCTTGTAGCAGGTCTTGGACTATTTTCTGTCGCTGTTGCTTTAGGAGCTCAAGATTTCTTTAAAAATTTAATAGCTGGAATTCTAATAATTGGAGAGAATAGATTTCAACCTGGAGATAGAATTCAGGTAAGTGGAAAAATCCATGGAATTGTTGACACCATTGGTTTTCGCTCGACTGTTGTAAGACAATTTGATACTTCTCCTATGATAATTCCAAATAAAGATTTATCTGATGTTGTCGTTATAAATCATGCTGGAATTATTAATAGAAGAATAGATTGGAAAATCAATCTAACTTATTCTACTAGTATTGAGCAGTTAGAAGCTATTAGATCGGAAATTAAAGACTTTATTGTCA
>CABXPU010000003.1 GCA_902514105.1 uncultured SAR86 cluster bacterium | reverse complement strand
CGTTAATGACAAAGAGCATGCAATAGTTTTTCAGTTTGGAGAGGCTATTAATCCAGATGTTAAAAAAGGCTTAAACTTTAAGATACCAATTATCCAGAATGTTAAGAAGTATGATTCTCGTCTTCAAAATCTAGATGAAGAACCAGATAGAATCCTTACTGTAGAAAGTAAATACTTGTTAGTAGACTCCTTTGTTATATATAGGATTACAAATGTTTTAGATTTTTATAGAGCTAACAATGGAAGCTTTAATAATTTAAATAATTTATTAGCACAAAGAACCGAGTTTGAGTTAAAAAATCAATTTGGTAAAAGAACAGTGACTGAATTAGTTTCAGGTGAGAGAGATGAATTAATGAATACTATGAGATCTGGTCTTAATGATGTTGTGGCTGATTTGGGTATTGAAATTGTAGATTTTAGGGTTAAACGAATAGATCTGCCCTCAAACCTAAGTAACGCTGTATATGAAAGAATGAGAACAGAAAGAAATCGTTTAGCAGAAGAGCTTAGATCAGAAGGAAAAGAAATTGCTAGAGAGATTAAAGCTATTGCTGATAAAGATAAAGTAGTTATATTGGCCGAGGCATACAAAAAAGCTGAACAAATCAGAGGTGAGGGAGATGCTGAAGCAGCAGGCATCTATGCTGAATCTTTCTCTCAGGACCCTGAATTTTACGAGTTTACTAGGAGCATTAAGGCTTATAGTGAAACATTTAAAAATAAATCGGATGTTATGCTAATTGACTCAGATTCTGATTTTTTTAAATATTTAAATCAATCTAAACAAAAATAAGGCTTAATCTATGTCCATAAATACCCTTGTGCTTGGACTGCAGTGGGGCGATGAAGGTAAAGGCAAAATTGTTGATGCTCTAAGCAAAGATATTCATGCAGTGTGCAGGTTTCAAGGCGGACATAATGCAGGCCATACAATTAAAGTAAATAATCAACAAACTGTTCTTCATCTTTGCCCATCAGGAGCTCTTCATCCAGATGTTCAATGTGTTATTGGAAATGGGGTTGTTCTCTCTTTAGAAGCTTTAGATAAAGAATTAAAAGGATTAGAGGATTTAGGGGTTAGTTTTAAAAACAGAATGCATATTAGCAATGCTTGCTCTTTAATTCTTCCAAGCCATATTGCTATAGATAAAGTTAGAGATAAAGAAGAATCAATTGGTACAACCGGAAGAGGTATTGGTCCTGCATATGAAGACAAGGTTGCAAGAAGGGCTGTTAGATTTGGTGATCTAGGAAATATAGATATCCTCAAAGATAAGGTTACAACTTTAGTAAATTATCATAATAAAATTTTAACGAATTTATATGGTGCAGAAAACTTTGCTATCGATGAAGTTCTTGAAACCTTAAATAAGTATAAATACTTATACGATAATTACTCGAGCGATGTTCAAGATGTTATCTATGCATGGAGCAAAGAAGATAAATCGATTTTATTTGAAGGTGCTCAAGGTTCTCTTTTAGATATTGATCACGGAACATATCCATATGTCACATCCTCTAATACAACTGCTGGAGGAGTATCGACTGGGACAGGAGTTGGTCCTAAATTTATAGATAAAATTGTAGGCATATCAAAAGCCTATGCTACTAGGGTAGGAGAGGGACCATTCTTAACAGAGTTATTTGATGAAAATGGAAGCATGTTAGCTGAAAGGGGTCATGAATTTGGAGCTACCACTGGAAGGCCGAGAAGATGTGGCTGGCTTGATTTAGTAGCCTTAAAAAAAGCTGTTTTCTTAAATTCTGTAACAGATCTTTGTTTAACAAAATTGGATGTCCTAGATGCGTTTGAATCAATAGATATATGCACTGCATACGATAAAGATGATTTACCAATCTTTAAATCATTTCCAGGCTGGATGTCTGAAACTGAAGGAATTAGTGAGTTTGATCAATTGCCCGAGAATGCAAAGAGTTATATTAAATTTATTGAATCTTTCATTGAGTGCTCTATATCAATAGTCTCTACAGGACCTTCAAGAGAGCAAACTATATATATAAGTTAGCTTTTTTCTAATTTAATAAACTTATCTAAATATACATTTATAAATCTATATGAGTCCGGGCTTGAGAATTTCTTAGATAATCTAATACACTCATCAATTACAACCCCCTTAGGAAGTTCATCATTCTTTATCTCATTAATTCCAAAGAATAATATGGATTTATCAACCAATTCAACTTCTGAATGTTTAAGGCCTAGATCACTATGAAGAATCTTTAAGAGCGAGTCTTTTGATGCGTCTATCTCGGCAAGAGACCTGCCAAAGTATTCAAAATCTACTTTCTTGCCACTGTGTTCTTTTTTAAACTGAATAATAATATCGTTTTTATTTTCATCATTAAATAGCATCTGGAAGATTGCTTGAACTAGATATTCTCTTGTTCTAACTGCAACTTTAAATTTAGCTAGATTTTTCATTAATTAAGTTGATTAACGCTTTAGTATTATTAAGAGTATTAACCTCTATTCTATCTTCTAGTTGATTTAAGCTTTCCACACATATCACATTATTAATGAAAGCAATTTTTGGGAAGTTCATTGCTAAATCACCTATTGATCTGAAAGTTTCATTTGAAACCAGATCATAATGCGAGGTGCCGCCCCTGATTACAATCCCAAGAAAAATAACACCAACATACCTCCCTTCATTTATTAATAATTTATGCTTAGCAAGCGCTGCTAATTCTATTGCTCCTGGAGCTACTGTTGCATCAAAAAGATAGTCATTTTCTTTTAGTGTTTCAGATGAAATATGAATCATCCTATTTATATTTTCTTCGTACCATGAGGTATGGACTATTAATATCTTACTCATCAATAAATCCTGTTATTTTAATATTAAAACCTGAGACCGCATTGTATTTAGTTTGGGTTCCAAGAACAGTAATTTCTTTTAAATCTAAAGCTCTTAAAATTTGTGAGCCAACTCCAATCATTCTCCTGCCTCCCTGCGGCTCATCTTCTTTATCTTTAAGAGTATTTATCCAGTAACCTTTATCATCTCTATGATTAATTAAGACAAAAATACCTGCCCCTTCTTCTGAGATTCTTTCCAATGACTTTCTTATTGACCATTTTTTACCAAGCTCTTCAATTCCTAAAGTATCTTGAAGAATGCTTTGGGTTTGAACTCTAACTAATGGCGATTTAGTTTTAGATAAATCACCTAGACTTAAAGAAAAATGATATTCATCGTTAACCATATCTCTCCAAACAATCATTTTGAATTCACCAAATTCATTTGTAATATTTCTTTCATTAACTGCTTCAACTGTGGAGTCTGATGAAAGTCTATAGTCTATTAAATCAGCAATTGTTCCAACTTTTAATTCATGCTCTTTACCAAAAGCTACAAGATCATCTCTTCTTGCCATAGTTCCATCTTCATTCATAATTTCACATATTACTCCGGCAGATTGAAGCCCCGCTAATTTTGATAGATCGCATGCTGCTTCTGTATGGCCAGCCCTGCTTAAGACTCCACCTTCAATAGCTTTGAGAGGAAAAATATGACCTGGTTGAACAATATCTTGAGCCTTTGATTTTTTATCCACTGCAGTTTTTATTGTATGAGATCTATCTGCAGCTGAAATGCCAGTTGTTATTCCTTCTGCCGCTTCAATAGACACTGTAAAAGCTGTTCTATTGGCTGCTCTATTTTTATTTGTCATCATTTGGAGATCAAATTTATTACATAAATCTGAACTCATAGGTAAACAAATCAAACCCTTTCCCTTTGAAGCCATAAAATTTATTATTTCTGGAGTAACGAGTTCAGCCGCACATACCAAATCACCCTCATTTTCTCTTTCTTCATCATCGAGAATAATAACCATTTTCCCGTTTTTGATATCTTCTATAATTTCTTTAATATTATTCTTTAGCATTTTAAAAATATTTTCTTTGTGTCATCATCAATTTTATATGACGATTCTAGATTAAATCCCAAACTTTCAACAGTAATATCTTTATTAAACCAATCAACTCCATTTGGTCCAAGTGGATGAGGGGACTGGTATACAATCACTTCATCTACAAGATTGGTTGAGAGAAAGGCATTAACTAATTTTGGTCCAGCTTCTATTAGAATTGAACAGTAATCTTTATTCTTATAATTATTGATAACTGTTTCTAAGTTTTTTTCTTTAACAATCTCAACCTGAGAGTCTTGAAAAAACTGCTGGTTAATGTCTAAATTATTCTTATTAGATAGTAATATTTTTTTAGGTTGGTTGATCTCGAAATTCACTCGAGCGTTCATTCTAGGATTATCATTTATTAGGGTATTCCCTCCAGTTAAGATTGCATCATACTGAGCTCTAAGCTGCTGAACATCGTCTCTAGAACTTACTGATGTTATATAGGTACGATTTTTATTTCTATAATGAGATTTTCCATCGCTAGAGCTAGCAATTTTCACGGTTAAATAGGGTTTTTGGTTATTATGTTTGTAGAAGAAAAATTTATTTTGCTCTTTGATATCATTCTCACAAAATCCAACCTTTACCTCAATATTGTTCTCAATAAGCTTCTTTATGCTTTTACCAGACATTCTTGAGTTTGGATCTTGACAACCAATGATGACTTTTTTTATTCCTGAATTAATTATAGCTTCTGTGCACGGAGGAGTTTTTCCTCGATGATTACAAGGTTCTAAAGTGCATATAAGAGTTAATTCTGAAAATGATTTAAATTTCTCCCCAAGTTTTTTTTTAGCACTCTCTATAACATTTACTTCAGCATGATTAGATCCAAAAAGCTCATGAGCCCCTTCAGCAATAATAGTTTTATCTTTTAGCAGGATTGCTCCAACCATAGGGTTTGGTTTAGCTGTATATCTATAGGTTTCTGCAAGAGATATAGCTCTTTGGATATACTCTTCAATGTTCATTTTTCTTCTGGTTTATTTTTTTTAGATTTCTTTTTCCCAGATCTAGATTTGCTTAATGAATTAATTTCTTCAGAAAAGTCTTTAATATCTTGAAAGTCTCTATAAACAGAAGCAAATCTAACATATGCAACTTGATCTATCTCTTTTAAGACTTTCATCATAATTTCACCAACATCATAAGAATCAATTTCTCTAACACCCTTGGTGCGTATTTCATTTAAGATCTTACCAAAAGCAGTATCTATTTCTTCTGTTGATAAGGGTCTTTTTTCAAGGGCTCTTAGCATACCTCTTTTTAATTTTGACCCATTGAATGGCTGTCTTTCACCATTATTTTTTACCACTCTTGGTAGAGCTAAGTCGGCTGTTTCAAATGTTGTAAATCTTGACTGACAAACTTCACATGATCTCCTTCTTCTAGTTTGAGATCCATCAGCAACCAGTCTTGAGTCAACAACTTTCGTATCTTCTGCTTGGCAAAAAGGACAATGCATATTTAGATATTATATACAGGAAATTTATTACAAATTTCTATTACATCATTCTTAACGTTGTTAAGAATCTTTTCATCTCCGATATTTAAAATAACATCGCAGATCCAGTTGGTTATAAGTGATACTTCTTCTTCTTTAAATCCTCTTGTAGTAATGGCTGGAGTTCCTAATCTTATTCCTGATGTAACAAATGGTGATTGAGGGTCATTAGGAACTGAATTTTTATTTACAGTTATATTGGCTAGACCCAATGCTTTTTCTGAGTCTTTTCCAGTAATCTCTTTGCTCCTAAGATCCATTAAAATTATATGATTATCTGTTTTGCCAGTTACGACGTCTATCCCTCTAGATAAAATAACATTACACATCTCTTTAGCATTATGTATGACTTGTTTACTATATGATCTAAATTCAGGCTCTAAAGCCTCTTTAAAACAGACAGCCTTAGCTGCTATTACATGCATTAAAGGGCCTCCTTGAGAACCAGGGAAAACAGCAGAATTAAGTTTCTTTTCAATTTCTGGATTACTCTTTGCAAGTATTATTCCAGATCTAGGTCCTCGTAATGTTTTGTGCGTTGTTGATGTTACAACATCGGCATAAGGTATAGGAGATGGATATAAATCAGCAGCGACTAAACCAGATACATGAGCCATATCAACTAAAAGATACGCACCTACCTCATCTGCAATCTCTCTGAAAATTGCCCAATCTACAACACCGGAAAATGCTGAGAACCCCGCTATAATTAATTTAGGTTTATGCTTGTGGGCTAAGTCTCTAACCTGATCGTAGTCAATATCATGTGTTTTGGGGTGGAGCCCATATTGAAAACTGTTATAGTTTCTTCCAGAAAAGTTTACTTTAGAGCCATGAGTTAAGTGACCACCATGATCTAAGCTCATCCCTAAGATATTATCATTTGGTTCTAGTAAAGCTAGAAAAGCGGCTGAGTTTGCAGATGATCCGCTATGAGGTTGAACGTTTGCATAGTCAGCTTTAAAGAGTTTCTTAGCTCTTGAAATTGCTAGATCTTCTGCAATATCAACATTCTCACAACCTCCATAATATCTTTTAGACGGATATCCTTCTGCATATTTATTAGTTAGGATAGATCCCTGGGCTTCAAGGACCCTTTTACTTGCGTAATTCTCTGATGCAATAAGCTCTAGATGCTCTTCTTGCCTAATATTTTCTTCTTTTAAAGCCTTCCATAGATCAGGATCATAGCCCTCTATAGAATCTTTATTAGTAAAGATAGAGTCTCCTTTAGATGGCATTTTTCTCCTCAATGTTTAAATGTGAAGAGTTATTTTAAAGGAACTATGGTCTTTTGTGCATAAAAGGTTTATTTCTTTTTGGGAAGCAAGTTTTACATATTTTACATTTGGTTCCATAGCATTCTCTAGCTTTACAAAATTCACGCCCCCAATAAATTATTTGAAGATGTAATTTATTCCAGTCTTCTATAGGGAATAGAAATTTTAGATCTTTTTCTGTCTGCTTAACATTTTTACCATTAGTTAAACCCCATCTTTGACTAAGTCGGTGTATATGAGTATCAACAGGAAAAGCTGGCACCCCAAAACCTTGCGAAATAACAACTGAAGCAGTTTTATGACCAACCCCAGGAAGTTTTTCTAGTTTATTAATATCATTTGGCACTATTCCAGCAAACTTATTTACTAATATTTTAGAAAGCTCAACAATAGCATTTGATTTCTTTGGACCAAGGCCACAAGGCTTAATTATTTTATAAACTTTATCTTGAGATATTTTTGACATTTTTTCTGGAGTTGATGCTAGTTTAAATAGACTAGGGGTTACTTCATTAACTCTTTTATCTGTGCACTGAGCTGAAAGCAAAACAGCTATAAGCAATGTATAAACAGAATCATGATCTAGAGGGATCGGTGTCTCAGGGTATTGTTTATTTAATATTTTTGAAACTAATCGTGCTCTTTCAGCTTTTTTCATAATCAAAATCTATCATATTGAATTAACCCTGTAATACAATACTTATCAAATGTTTTTAAATTCAAAAAAAGCTCAACTGTATCTTCAGCGTCTAAAAGAAAGTTTCCTGGAAGAAAATGAAGTAAATAAACGCATGCTTGATACATATATTAATTATCTAGAAGGTGCTGCAACTGAAGAAGAAATTGAACAAGCGAATACTCAGTTAAAAGAAAATCTAAAAAGTTTAGGCCTTGGCATTCTAACCGTTCTTCCATTTAGCCCAATAAGTATTCCTTATATCGTTAAGAAAGCAAAAGAGTATGATATTGATATTATACCCAATTGGTATAAGGCTTTAAGTCGTGATGATGATAGTCTAAAATAAGACTGAAATTTTTAATTTACGGAGACAAAATGAAAAACGCAGTAATCGTTGATAGCGTAAGAACTGGATTAGCAAAATCTCATAGAGGCGGTTTTAATATAACAAGACCAGATGACATGCTGTCACATATTATTAATAACCTTATAGAAAGAAATCCTAATCTTCCAGCTGAAGCTGTAGAAGATGTCATCATGGGTTGTGGTAATCCAGAGGGGGCTCAAGGGCATAACTTAGGAAGAAATGCTGCTGTTTTATCAAATTTACCTATTACTACTGGCGGAACTACTGTTAATAGATATTGCTCTTCGGGTATGCAGACTATTTCAATGGGAGCATCTCAAGTAATGGCAGGTTGCTATGATGCTGTTATAGCTGGAGGAGCAGAAACTATCTCAATGATGGGTGGAAAAATGAATATGGATAACTTTGTTAATGACAGATTGGCTGCAGAATATCCAGGTATATATCATCCAATGGGCATAACTGCTGAAACTGTTGCTAAGAGGTATAACATTTCAAGAGAAGCTCAAGATGAATATGCACTTGAAAGTCAAATGAGAACTGCTGCTGCGCAAGAAGCTGGTATTTACTCAGATGAAATAGTTCCAATGGATACTAAAATGATGCTAATGAATAAAGAAACTGGTGAGGCAAAAGAGGTTGATTACACTGTAGATAAAGATGAGTGCAATAGGCCAACTACTACATTAGAAGGATTAGCCGCATTAAAACCAGTTTTTGATGAAAATGGATCGGTAACAGCAGGAAATTCTTCGCAACTTTCTGATGGTGCTGCAGTTTCATTAATAATGTCTGAAGATAAAGCTCTGGAATTAGGTCTAAAACCAATTGCTTATTTTAGAGGCTTCACAACAATGGGATGTGAGCCAGATGAGATGGGAATTGGACCAGTTTTTTCAGTACCTAAACTATTAAAACAAAATGGCCTATCAGTTGATGATATTGATTTATGGGAGCTTAATGAAGCTTTTGCGGTGCAGGTTGTATATTGTAGAGATACCCTTGGAATTCCAATGGATAAATTAAATGTTAATGGCGGTTCAATTTCGATTGGACATCCTTTTGGAATGACTGGAGCTAGATGTGTTGGTCATATCACTAGGCAATTGCAGAGGGCAGACAAACAATTTGGTGTTGTTACTATGTGTGTTGGCGGCGGCATGGGCGCTTCTGGATTATTTGAAAGATATCCAAGTTAATTCTTGTCCTCAGAATTTGAATTTATTGAAATCTTTCAGCGCATAGGTGCTGATTATTATAAAGAAAATGGCATAATCCTTGGCCCAGGAGATGATTGTGCAATTTTTAATTTAAACACTCCTATTGTTACATCAGTTGATTCTTCAATTGAAGATGTCCATTTTCCCTTTGATGCACCAGTTGAAGATATTGGATATAGAGCGGTATCAATTGCTTTAAGCGATATAGCTGCAATGGGGTGCAGACCTATAGCATTTAGTCTTTCAGTATCCTCGCCATTTAATGAAATTGATTGGTACATGAAATTGTCTAAAGGTGTTAAGGATATTGCAGAAGAATTTAGGATATCCTTGATAGGAGGAGATCTAACAAAAGGACCTCTAAATATAAATGCCATAGTGTACGGAACACCATATGATAATAATATTTTAAGAAGGGATACCGCAGGGATTGGCGATAAGATTTATATTAGCAAACCTGTTGGAAGAGGGAGCGCTGGTTTGAATGCATGGAAATCAGGAAATAAAAATTCACCCTTTGTAAAAGATTACTTAAGACCAAAGCCAATGATTAAATTAGGAAAAAATATTTCTAAAGTTGCTTCAGCTTGTATTGATACATCAGATGGTCTTTTAACAGATCTAAAAAAGATGATTCATTCTTCTAAACTTGGAGCAAGAATATATCTAGATACCATCCCTATAACGTCTAATATTAATGACATCAATAAAGGTGATGACTATGACCTTTGTTTTACAATACCCAAAGAACTAAATATTGATAATTATATTTATATTGGAGATGTGACAGATTGTAATGAAATTAATTTTATCTCCGAACAAGGCTATGATATAAATATTACAGGCTACGATCATTTTAAAAATGAATAATTTTCCAGATATTAAAAATCCAATACATTTTTTTGCAACATTAGGTGGTATTGGTAAAATTAAATATGCACCAGGGACTTTTGGTTCCTTATTTGCTTTCTTGTCTTTTATATACTTATCTCACTATATAAATATGATACCTGTAACAGTAGGAGTTATTCTCTTTGCTATATGGATATGTGAAAGAGCTTCAGTAAATTTAATAGATAAAGACCATAAATCAATTATTATTGATGAACTTGCGGGGATGTGGTTGGCTTTGTTGCCCGCTTTATACCTATCAACACAAATGTCTAGATCCTCATATGCACTTATGGCATTCATTTTCTTTAGATTGTTTGATATTTGGAAACCATTCCCGATTTCTTATTTTGATCAAAAAATTAAAAATGGATTTGGTATAGTTTTAGATGATTTATTAGCCGGTATCTTGGCTATCATTCCAGCATGGTTTCTAACGTTTTTATTATTTGTTTAGCTTCTAAACCAGCATCTCTTATCATATCCTCTCTTGAGCCATGAGCGACAAACTTATCTGGGATTCCTAGTAACTTAGATTTAATAATAATATTTTCTTCTGAGCAAAATTCTTGAACAGCACTTCCAGCGCCCCCTGAAATTGATCCATCTTCAAGTGAGATAAACATGTGAGCATTACGTAAATATTTTTTTAGAATTTTTGTATCAAGTGGCTTCACAAACCTCATATCAATTAAAGTGAGATCTAGATCTTCAGCAACTATTCGAGCTTCATGAAGAAGAGCGCCAAAATTTAAGAGAACTATATTTTTGTTTCCTTCTTTGATTAATTTAGCTTCTCCAATTGCAATGGGAGCTAATTCTTCACTAACATCAACATTTGGACCTGATCCTCTTGGGTATCTAATTGCAGAAGGTCCCTTAAAATTATATGCAGTTGTTAATAATTTTCTTGTTTCATTTTCATCTGATGGTGTCATAAGAATAATATTAGGAATACATCTTAAGTAAGCAATATCATAATTTCCCGAATGAGTTGGGCCATCTTCACCCACTAAACCAGCTCTATCTAATGCAAATGTTACATCTAAGTTTTGCACTGCAACGTCATGAATTAATTGATCATATGCTCTTTGAAGGAAGGTAGAGTAGATGGCAACAACTGGTTTTTTACCCTTGCAAGCTAAACCTGCTGCAAATGTAACAGCATGCTGCTCAGCGATAGCAACATCATAATACCTATCAGGGAATTTCTTGCTGAACTCAACTAATCCAGATCCCTCTCGCATTGCAGGCGTAATAGCAACTAATTTTGTATCATTTTCGGCAGTGTCAACAATCCATTTACTAAATATATCTTGATACTTTGGCGATTTACTTTTGGTAGATTCTTCGCCATTTATTTTAGTAATTGCATGAAAAGCTATACGGTCATCTTCTGCTGCATCGAGACCAGCACCTTTCTTAGTAATAATATGAAGAAATTGAGGCCCCTCAAATTCTTTTAAGTTACCAATTACTTCAAGCATCTCATCTATGTTATGGCCGTCAATTGGCCCAATATAGTTAAGTCCAAGTTCTTCAAAAATCATACCCGGAGCTACCATTGCTTTCATTTGTGTTTCAACTTTTCTTGCAAGATGATGTGCCTTAGGAAGATTTTTTAAAAAACTAGAACCACTTTTTCTTATACCTTTATATAGCTTTGAAGCCCATATTCTTGAAAAATAATTAGATAAACCGCCAACATTCTCTGAAATAGACATGTCGTTATCATTTAGAATAATTAGAATATTAGGTTTTTCATGCCCTGTATGACTCAAACCTTCAAAAGCCATGCCAGCTGTCATAGCTCCATCTCCAATAACTGCAATAGTTCGTTTATTATCTAAAGATTTTTTATTCGCTAAGGCCATTCCAAGAGCAGCACTAATAGAAGTGCTCGAATGCCCAACACCGAATGCATCATATTCACTTTCTTTTATAACCGGAAAAGGAGCTAAGCCATCCTTTTGCCTAACAGTATTTATTATATTTTTTCTTCCAGTAAGGATCTTGTGAGGATAGGCTTGATGGCCAACGTCCCAAACAAGGTCATCCTCTGGAGTATTAAATAGATAATGTAATACGATTGTCAGCTCAATTACCCCGAGACCACTTCCAAGGTGGCCACCTGATACACCAACTGAATATAATAAAAACTCTCTAAGTTCATCAGCTAATTGTTTTAATTCATCATTAGAAAATGATCTTATGTCTTTAGGAAATTCTACTTTATCCAATATGGGAGTTATTGGCAGAGATTCAGGTATTTTATTAAATATTTTCAATTTATCTTTTCCTATTTACCATATAATCAGCAAGCTCTTTTAAAGTTTCAATATCTTTATCAAGATTTAGATTTTCTAATAATTTTATAGACTTTGTAGCCAAATTATTAGCTACCACCTTAGACTTTTCTATTCCCAAAACAGTTATATATGTCTGCTTAAAATTCTTTATATCAGATTGTGTTGATTTCCCTAGGATAGATGACTCTCCAACTTGATCCAAAATGTCATCATGGATCTGAAATGCTAGCCCAATTGCAGACCCAAACTCTGAAAGAATTGACTGCTTCTCAACACTTAGTGAAGACTCCAGTTGGCCTAAATTAATCGATGCTTGGATTAATTTACCAGTTTTAAGAGAATGTATTTTTTCAATTTCATTTTCGCCTATGGCTTTATTATTGTTTTCTGATTCAATATCAAGATATTGACCTAAAACCATTCCAGATGAACCAGATGCTCGGGATAAAATATTTACAGCTTTAACTTTAGCCGAGTCACTCATATCTTTATCTAATGTAATTAACTCAAATGCTAGATCGTGCAAGGCATCACCCGCAAGAATTGCATATGCTTCACCAAATTTAATGTGACTAGATTCCTTTCCTCTTCTAAAATCATCATTATCCATACTTGGTAGATCATCATGGATTAACGAATATGTATGAATAAGCTCCACCGCAGAAGCAAGATTTATTAAACTAGCTTCACTTAAATTACTATTTAATTTACCTGAAGCTAATACTAAAGCTGGTCTTATTACTTTGCTATCTGTTAAAACAGAATATCGCATAGCCTGATCAATTAAAGATTCAGATTTAATAAGTCCTGATAGGTTGTTATGAATAAGTTCTCTAGATCGAGTTAAGAACTTGGCAGACATTTTATTTATCTTCTAAGTCAGCTATATTTCCATTTTCAAGCAACTTTTGCACCTTTAATTCAGCATCATTAAGTTGTTTTTGACAATCTTTTACTAATTTGATTCCTTCTTCAAAAGATCTAACTGAATCTTCTAAATTTATATCATTATTTTCTAACTTAGAAACAATGCCTTCTAGCTTTTTTAGAGATGATTCAAAATCAATTTGGTCTTTTTTATTTGCCATAAGTAATTGTAACTTAGTATTCTTCTAAAATTTATTTAGACCTCTACTTTTTCAAGATTTCTTTGATTAAATTTTTCTCTTAATACATAAGGCAATGCAAGAGCAGCAGGAGTAAATATTAGAGTTAATAAAGTACTGAAACCTAGACCAAAAACAATTGATAGTGCTAGGTTTTGCCACCAATCTACAATACGGGTGCCAATTGAGATGTCTCTTCCAAGTAGATCAAGACTTAATCCCATTGCTAATGGCAAGAGGCCAAATATAGTAGTTGCAGAAGTTAATATTATAGGTCTTAATCTTTGCTTGCATGTTGCTCTAATTAGTTCCAGTCTATCTGTTTCTGGTGATTCAAATTTAAGTCTATTAAAAGTGTCTATAAGAACAATATTATTATTCACAACAATGCCTGCCAGAGTAACAATAGAAATTCCTGTCATAGTTGAACTAAATGGCCTGTTAGCTATTAAAAGACCCAGTAAAACCCCAACAAATGACATAAATACAGCTGAAAGTATTAATAAAGATTGATAAAAGCTATTGAATTGCGTTAAAAGCAAAATAAGCATAATAAATAATGCAGTTATACCGGCCAAAACCAAAAAATTATTTACTTCTTCTGTTTCTTCCTGCATTCCAGTAAATGTCATATTTATACCGCTTTTACTAAAGTTTTGGGCTTCAATCCATTGCTGCATCTCAGCAACTTTTTCTGCTACAGCTGACTCATCGAAGGTCGAGGCACCAATTTCTTGTTCGTATTTTCCATTTCTTCTATTAATTGTTGCTCTATTTTCTTTTGGAGTTAATTTTATAAAAGAACTAACAGGTATTAATCCATTTTTTGTAGTTACGTTTAAGTTATTTATTCCAGTTATGGTTCTATCCTTAGAAGGGAATCTCACTCTAATTTCTACTTCATCTTTTGAATCATCAGGTCTAAACTCTCCAACCTTAAACCCTGAAGTTAGCATCTGAACCAACGCTCCAACATCTCCAACATTTACACCTAATTGAGCAGCTTTTTGTTTATCAACCTCAACACTCCATTCAACCGAAGGGTAGGGCTGGCTTGAAAAAATATTAGTAAGACCTTTTACTTCATTTCTCATATATTCCTCTGCTATTAAAGCAGCTGTCATAACTTCTGATTCAATATCTCCAGTAATTTCAAGTTCAATTGGAGAATCAAACTGGGGTCCCCCCATATCAGCCTCTGCTTCAACAATAATTCCTGGGATTCCTTGGGTAACTTTTGATACTAATTCCATGATCTCAAGACCACTTATATCTCGTTCAGAGGGAGGAACAACCTCTACATAACCACTGCCAATTTTATCTCCTCCAGACTCCCACCATGGCGAGCCAGATCTCAAAAAAATACTTTCAAGTTCATCTATTTTTAAAAGTCTTTCTTCAACATCTTCAATAATTTGTTTTGATTCTAGCGCTGAAAAGTTTCCCCTTCCTCTTATTGTAATTTGAGCTTTTACTGGATCAACAATTGCAAAATACACCGTGCCTTTGCCATAAAAATTATAAGCTGTAACTATACTAAATAAGATTGCTAAAGTTAGAATCATAGTCTCCCCCGGATTCTTAACAAAAACTTTAGTCAACTTGCCATAAAATTCTGAAAATTTATCAAAAATAATTACACCACCTTTATCACTATCTTTTCCTAACTTTAAATTTGATGAACTTTGTCCAAAATATGAACCTAAAACAGGAATTAATATTAATGAATAAAATAATGAAGACGCTAAAACTAAACTAACAGTAACAGGGAGGTAGCGCATAAACTGGCCAGTAAAACCTGGCCAAAAAATTAAAGGAATAAAAGCAGCTATAGTGGTTGCTGTGGAAGCTAAAACAGGAGTAAACATCCTTTTTGAGGCAAGTCTATATGCTTCAAGTCTTGATAGGCCCTCACTTATTTTTCTATCAGCATACTCAGTAACAACAATAGATCCATCAATTAACATTCCCATTCCAAGGAGAAGACCCATCATAACTAGGAAATTGACTTCATAACCCAGAAGATACAAAGATAAATAAGTCATCAAGAAGCAAAAAGGTATTGAAAGACCAACAAGCATTGAGACTCTGAACCCCATACTTGCAACTACAAGAATCATTATTAACACAACAGCAGAAATAATATTGCCATTTAGTTCAGAAACCATCATTTTTGACCAAACAGTGTCATCATTGGTTTTAACAACCGTAAGGTTCTTAGGAAGTGTTGCTCTAAATTCTTCTAACCCTTTATTAATTTTTTCTGCAGCATCAATTGCATTAGCACCTTCTCTTAACATTACCTCAAGGGTTACCGCATCTTCTCCATTAACTCTTGCATAGGACTTAAAATCTTTAAATGTCCTTCTTATGCTAGCTACATCACTTAAAGTTACAATCGCATCTTTGGTAACCTTAATAGGAATATTATAAACATCTTCTGCTGACTCAATAACGCTAGGAACTTCTATCATAAAGCTACCAAGTCCAGTATCTTGTTTACCTCCAGGGATAATTACATTGTTATTTGCAACCGAATAATATAAATCAGTTAATGTAACCCCGTATGCCTCCATTTTTGATTTATTAATGATGCCTTCAAGGACTTCATCAGGAGAACCAATTACTTCAGTTTCTAAAACTTCCTCAATTGCTTCTATTTTGTCTTTGAGCTCTCTTGCATAGAAGACTTTTTGCCTTAGAGAGCTTTTACCTATAACACTTAAATTCATTACAGGAAAATTTGCATTGCTATATTCATTGATTTGAGGATCTTCAGCTTCTTTAGGTAAATTAAATTTCACCTCCTCAACAGCTTGTTTTGTATCAACCAATGCTTTATCTATGTCATAACCAACTTCAAATTCAAGGAATATTCTTATGTAAGATAGACTGCTAGATGCAAAAATATTTTTAACACCAGGGACTGTTAATAACCTATTTTCTAATGGTTTTATAACTAATCTAGAGCCATCAGCGGGCGATGCTCCATCTAAAAATACAGAAACACTTACAAAAGGAAGTTGAATATTTGGAGAGGCAGCTATCGGAATTTCTTGACGAGCATTAGACCCAGCAAAAATTATTAAAACCGCAATCATCAAAGTTGTCTTTGCTTTTGATAATGCAAAATCAATTATTTTTGTCATAATCTATCTAAAGAAGAAATTTCTATTACTTGACCATTTTCAACAAAGCCCTGTCCTTGAATAATAATATTAGATCCTTCAGGTATGCCGGTTGCCCTTAAACCTTCAGATGAATCTTGTACTATTTCTATGGGATAAAACTCAACAACATTTTGATTATTAGCTACTCTAACACCCAATCTTCCATCATCGTCAAGAATTAGTATAGATGGAGAAATTTTATGGGCATTTACTTGATTAGTTTTAATCACCAAATCAGCAGTTAAACCATCTCTAATAGCTCCACCCTTATTTTTTACTTCTACTTCAACTCTAAATGTTTTTGTAGCTGGAGACGCGCTCTTAGAAACAAAAGTTAATTTTCCAGAAATCCTCTGTCCTGTAATAAGCTTCATGTCTGCATTTTGCCCAACTTTCACTTTTGAAATGTTTATTTCAGGAACTTCTGCAATAAAAATAATAGGATCCAGTTGAATAATAGTTGCACATAGTTGACCCCTTTCAATAAAATTCCCTGGTTTTACTATACTCTCAATATAACCAGAGAAGGGGGCTTTTACCTCTGTCCTATTTAGCTCAACAACACCAAGACTACATAGAACAAAATCTTTTTTAATAAATTCACCCTGTCTTGCTCCAATTGATACCACTTCACCTGAAGTTTTAGCTCTAACGTTTACTCTTCTTTCTGAAGTTGCTGTTGCTTTTAATGATATTTCTGGCCTATATGGTTCAGAAAAAGATTGAGCTACGGCTACAGCAGTCTTTTCTGCTATCTTATCTTCCTCTATAACCTCATCTTTAACAAAAGCACCAGAAACCATCCAAAAAATTAGAGGCACAATTATATATATAGATATGCGAACATTTTTTGACATAATTTCCTTAATTATATTTTAAGTTTTAAAAAAGCACCTATTATAATCTATATATTATGCTTCTTTCTTAAGCTAGCAAAAAGTTTTTGATTTAGCGGCTTAAGCTCTTCTGTGGTTTTATTCTTAGGTATAGAAAACTTTTTACCCTTATTCAATAATCCAATTAGACGTTCATAATTTCTTCTAAAATCATAAAAGATTTCTTTTCTACCTTTTTCATTTAATGAACTCCAGCCAGTTTTTTTGCCTGCAAAATACACAATGGGATGTGACCAAGGAAATTCTCTTCTGGGAGAATATGACTTAAGAGCTTCAATAAAAGCTTCTTCCGAAGTAGGCAAAGCATTATTCTTTTTAGATTCTTCACAAGCTTTTATGATATCTGTTAGGGTTGGAAAATATGGTTGAGAATGAATTATTTCTTCAGATGCTTTATTAATAACCTCTATATCATATTTTTTAAGGTTATTTGCCCATAATTTTTTGCCTTCATTTAATTTATTATCTGAACCAAAAACTTTATAAAATTGATAATGGTAGGCAAGCTCAAGCTTTAAGAATAGATTATCTATAGCATCTATATAATCTTCTATTTTTTTAGAATTTAAATTCTTTTGCCCAGGATTGATCACTTTTCCTCTCTGTAAAACCTTTCGTGAATTTTCCAGGTTCATTATTTCTGTAATTTTCTTTGCCATTTTTTGATATAAGATTTAGCTCTTTTCTTTTAACATAATCTATAAATTTAGAGTTCCACGACTTAAGAGCAGTTCCATTTTCTTCCCAATAAATTATAAACTCTTTAAGATAATCTGAAGCTTTTTCTTTTGAAATTTCTGATAGCTTTAGAACTTCGAATACATCCTCATTAGGAGACCAATCTTGGTGCATACAATAAGGCATACCTTTATTAGAAGAATGCTCTTTAGCCCACTCGCGTCTAATAAAATCAATAAAAAGAATATTCCAATTATCTCTAGCTTGGCTTCTCTCCATCCAGTATATCTTAAATTCTTTAAGCTTAGATTTAGCAAAATCTAGCTGAATACCACCCAGCTCTATAACTTCAACAGTTTCTTTTGAAGGGCTCCATGAATTTGATATCTTTGTTTTAGAGCCATCATTATTTTTTTTTGGCTCTTTAACATTAAATGTATTCTTTGAGTTTTTGTTAGAATTTCCTGGGTCTGCTTTTATTAGCTTAACTTTTAAAAGTTTTTCAAAACTAGTTTCTATCTCTTTTCTATCCATAAAAGGACATTCAGATTGTATTAACTCTAATAATTTGTCTTTAGGCAAATGACTTTTGAAATTTAAGGACTTATAAAGCTCTAGTATTATTGCTGCATTTATTCCAAGAGTTTCAGCAACTTCTTTTTCAAATGATATTTTTTCTTTATTCAATCCTCATTAACCTCGACCTTTCGATACAGCAGAATCAAGTTCCTGGAAGCATCCATCTATATCAGCAAGATTCATGCATGCATCTGTGATGCTTTGACCATATACAAGATTATCAGAAATTTTTTGATTGCCTTCTACCAGATTGCTTTCGATCATGACCCCATTTATATTTTTATTCCCCTCAAGGATTTGTTCGCATATAGATGAAACAACAGGTATTTGATTTTTAAATATTTTTTGGCTATTGCCATGACTAGCATCAATCATAATTGATTCATTCACCTCTGCCTCTGTTAGAGCTGTCAATGTTTCAGAAACAGACTTGGAGTCATAGTTTGGCGTCTTGCCTCCTCTTAATATGATATGACTATCAATATTTCCTGATGTTTTAAAAACTGCTACTTCACCTTCTTTGGTAGTAGATAAGAAGACATGAGGATGGTTGGCAGCCTGGATCCCATCAATTGCAACCTTTAGATTGCCATTTGTTCCATTCTTTATACCTATTGGGCATGATAACCCAGAAGCCAATTCTCTATGTATCTGACTTTCAGCAGTTCTAGCTCCTATTGCTCCCCATGAAATTAGATCTGAAACATATTGAGGGCTAATAGGGTCTAAATATTCTGTTCCAGCCGGAAGGCCTAATTCAGCAATATTAATTAATAATTCTCTTGCGGTCCTAATACCTTTTGAGATATTAAAGCTCCCATCTATGTCAGGATCATTTATTAAACCTTTCCACCCAACAGTTGTTCTGGGTTTCTCGAAATAGACACGCATTACAATGAGAAGATTCTTGCTATATCTCTCTTTTGCTTCTTTTAACCATTGTGCATATTCAATAGCTGAAGTTGTGTCATGAATAGAGCAAGGGCCTGCAACTATCAAAACCCTGTGGTCTTTGCCATGAAGAATTTGACTGATTTCATTTCTTGTTCCATAAACAAGTCTGGATATATCATCCGTTATAGGAAATTCATTGATAATTTCAGCAGGAGTAGGGACATCTACTCTGTCAATTATCCTAGTATTGTCAGTTAAATAATTCATAATTTTCTACAAGAGAGCTTATATTAAAGCAGAGTTAAGGAATTTAAAAAGTTTAATCTATTTTTATTTTAAATAATTTTTATTTTTATTAACAAAACAATTAAAAAACTCTTTTTTTATAAAAAGATTAAATAATTAATAAACACAATATGTTGTATTAATAGGCTTCTAACCTTACACTATGTAGTGTTTATCATGGATAACATACAACAAACGCAATTAGAAATTCCGCTTGTAATGGGACAACCGTTAGAAAAACTGCCCGACGACCTTTTTATCCCACCAAACGCTTTTGAACTATGTCTTGAGACTTTTTCAGGGCCCATGGATTTATTGTTATATCTTATTAAAAAAGAGAACATTAATATTCTTGATCTAAATGTTGCGGATATAACAAATCAATATATTGAATATATTGAACTAATGGATGCGTTAAAATTTGAATTAGCTGGAGAATATTTGGTTATGGCAGCCACATTGGCTGAAATAAAATCTAGGATGCTTCTTCCAAAGCCTCAATCTGAAGAAGATGAATTAGATCCAAGGGGTGAATTGATAAGAAGATTGCAGGAGTATCAAAGATTTAAAATTGCATCTGAAAATATGGCAATTTTACCTAGAGTAGATAGAGATTATTATATTGCCTCAGCAGGACTGCCTAAGTTTGAAGAGAAAACAGAATCTTTAAACCTTAATCCAAATGATCTAAGAGATATCTTTCAAGAGATTTTGGAGCGACCAGATCTTAAATCAAGCCATCAAGTTGCTTTTGAAGAGCTTTCTACCCAAGATAAGATTGATTTTATTTTAAAAATTCTAACAAAAAGGAATATCGTAGGTTTTTATAAAACTCTTCAAAAAAAAGAAGGAAAACAGGGTGTTGCTGTTTCTTTATTAGCATCTTTAGAGCTAGCAAAAGATGGCCTTATTGAATTAATACAAAGTGAAGATAATGAGATTTACATTAAATCAAATAATAGGAGCTTTAATTGATGAATAACAAAATAATAAATTCTATAGAAGCTCTGCTTTTTGGTGCCGGAAGGCCGCTTAGACTTTCTGAAATAAAAGGTTTGCTAGAAATAGATTTAGGAGAGTTAGAATTATCTTCAATAAAAATAGCTTTAAATTCTTTAGAGGAAAGGTATCAAAGCTCCTCCATTGAACTCAAAGAAGTTGCATCAGGTTATAGGCTTCAAGTGAAACAAGAGTTTAGTAACTGCCTTTCATCATTATGGAATGACAAATCACAAAAGATTTCTAAATCTCTTATGGAAACAATTTCTATAATTGCCTACAAACAACCTGTTACCAGGGGCGACATAGAAGAAATAAGAGGGGTTAATGTTAGCACTCAAACTGTAAGGAATTTATTAGAAAGAGATTGGGTAAAAGTTTCTGGTTATAGAGATGTCCCTGGAAGACCGGCTCTTTATTCAACAACTCCAAATTTTTTAAATGATTTTAATCTAAAGAAAATCAATGAACTTCCTGACCTTCCTGAAACTGAAGAAATTGATGAAGAATTTAAGCTTCAAGCAATATAAATAATTGAAAAATTCAGTTAGATTGCAAAAGTTCCTTGCAGAAGCGGGAATTGGTTCTAGAAGAGGCTGTGAAGAAATTATCCAAAAAGGTTTAGTTAAAGTTAACGGCAAAGTTGCTCTTATAGGAATATCAGTTACATCAGAAGATAGAGTTGAATATCAAAACAAGATCATTAGATCTAAAGAGGTTCATTTAAAAGTAATCATTTTAAACAAACCCCCAGGAGTCTTATCTTCAAATGCAAAAGAAAAAAGTATACCTATAGTATTTGATTTTCTTCCTAAATCTTCAAATCAAAGGAATTGGATATCAATAGGCAGATTGGACATTAATACATCAGGATTAATGTTGTTTACTAATAATGGTGTTTTTGCTAATTATTGTATGCATCCATCAAATTTAATCGATCGAGAATATTTGGTAAGAGCGATAGGATCTTTTGATATAGAAAAAGAAAAGATTATGAGACAAGGGGTTGAGATTGATGGCCAAAATCATAAATTTACAGATATTGTTGAAGGAGAAAAAAGAGGAGCAAACCAATGGTTTTCAGTCTGTTTAACTTCTGGAAAAAATAAAGAAGTTAGAAAAGTATTTGAAGCAGTCGGAATGACAGTTAGCAGACTCAAAAGAGTAAGGTACGGACCAATATTTCTTCCATCAGATTTAAAGGAAGGGAAATGCAGAGAGTTAACTGACAATGAAATTAATAAATTGAAAGAATATGGAAAATAGGTCTAAGGCCGCTCATAGTTTTTTACTAAAACAATCTAAAGCAAATCAGCACATAGCACTTAATAAACTATTAAAATCAATAGATACAACTTCTCTTAATAGAAAAGATAATAAGCAGGTATTTTATTTATTTCTAATAAAAACTATTGTAAGCCAACAAGTCTCAACAAGCGCCGCAAAAACAATTTGGAATAAATTAGAAAATATTTTAGAAACTAAGGAAGATAATGTTTCGATTAAGGATTTAAGGAGCGCTGGCGTCTCAAAAACAAAAGCAGGATATATCTTAGGAATTATTAGAAATAAAAGCTTAAGAAAAGAAACTCCTCAATCATTACAAAAATATTCACCCTCAGATTTATCAGATTTACTTATTCAAATTAAAGGCATAGGCCCATGGACCATAGGGATTGTTCGTATGTTTTATATTAATGATGAGGACGTTTGGCTAGAGGGAGATCTTGGCATAAATAAGTCTATTAATATTTTTCTACCAAAAATAAGCCATAAGGAGATAGAGATGATTTATACACCATATAGAACCTTTTTATCATTGTGCTTATGGAGGGGTTTAGATTCTAATTAGTTATCAAACTTAAAGTAATGCTTTGCAGACAATTGACTTTCTTCGCTAAAGAACCATAAGTAATCCTCAATCAACTCTTCAGGACTTTTAAGTTGATTAGGATTTTCTCCTGGATAAGCTAAAGCTCTCATTGATGTCTTAGTCTTACCCGGATCATAATTAAACACCTTAATGTTAGAAGTTGAATCCAATTCATCTCTTAATATTTCAGCTAAACCTTTAACAGCAAATTTTGAAGCGGAATATGCTCCCCAATATGCTTTTCCTGTTTCAGCAACACCCGATGAAGTAAAAATAATTCTACCCATAGGTGAATTTTTTAAGATTGGTAATACTTCTTTTGAGATAAGAAAAGCACTATTTACATTGACATCAAAAACTTCTTTCCAGAGTCTTTCTTCATAGTCTTCAATGGAGGACATTTTGCCAAGTATTGCTGCATTATGAATTACTCCATCAAGTTTTCCGTATGCAGCTAAAATTTCTTCTTTAATTTGATTAGAGCCTGCTGCATCTAATTCCTTTAGATCACATTGAATAATTAAAGGTTTGGTAGAAGATGTTTTAATAATTTCATCATAGATTCCATTAAGAGAGTCTTCATCTTTTCCTAATAAAATAACATTAGCACCCAATTTACTAAAACCTAATGATAAGGATTTTCCAATCCCGCGATTTGCTCCGGTTATTAATATAATCTTATCTTTAATCTCAGACATATTTATTTATAAGATCCCTTAATTCTTTAGCATCATCAACTGAGTCACAATTATATGGATTATTCCTATTGGATAATGAATATCCATAATAACAGGCAATAATTTTTGTTCCTGCATTTATACCAGCCTTTAGATCATTTATGTGATCACCAACATATATGCATTCAGAGCTACTGATGCCCATCTGCTTTAGGCTTTCTATTATTCCTTCTGGATTTGGTTTTGATTGAGAAAGATCATCAGAACATACTAAAACTTTTAATTGATTCAGTTCTGGAATATTTTTAATTAGAGGTTCAGCATATTCACGTGGCTTATTTGTAACTATTCCAAAATCTATATGCTTTAAATTTAAGAAATCTATTAAAGTTGCAATACCATCAAATAAGAAAGAATTTTTAAGAAGGTTTTTTTTATATTCTATTAAAAATTCTTTCTTGAGACTTTCAAATTGATCATTTTTTTCATCTATACCAAATCCTATTTTTATCATTTTTCCCGAGCCATCAGAAACATTAGATCTAATAACTGATGAATCTATATGAGGCTTTTCATGTTTTGATAAGAGATTATTTAAAGATAATATAAAATCAGGCGCTGTATCAATTAGAGTGCCATCAAGATCAAAAAGGATTCCTTTAATTGGTAGGTTTTTTTCCATACATTAAGTAGTTAACTCCAAGATCATTATTAAGAGATGCAGTGTGTGTAATTGGGTTATAAAACATCCCTTTAGTTTCTTTTAAAATAATTTCAGCATTTCTCATATATTTAGCAAGCTCAGAAGGTTTTATAAATTTAGCAAATTCATGAGTTCCTTTGGGTAGAATATTAAATATATATTCTGCACCAACAATAGCTGTTACCCAAGCTCTAGGGTTTCTATTAATAGTAGATAAGAATAAGCTGCCACCAGGTTTTAACAATTCTGAGCAAGCTGATACTAAAGATTGAGGATTTGGAACATGCTCTATTACTTCTAGACAAGTTACCACATCATATTTTCCTGATTCAGTCTTAACTAATTCTTCAGCAGTAGTATCCGCATAAGATATTTTTTTATTATTTTCTTTTGCATGCTGTTTTGCCACTTCTATTCCGGGACCAGCGGCATCAATACCAGATATATTACAATTATGAGAAGTTAAAGCTTCACATAAAAGGCCACCACCACAACCCACATCTAGAACATCTTTATTATTTAGATTTACTCTTTCAGCAATATATTTAGCTCTTAAAGGGTTGATGATATGAAGTGGCTTAAATTCTCCTTTCGGGTCCCACCACTTTTTAGCAAGCTCAGCGAACTTTTCTACTTCTGAAGTATCTATATTTGTGTTCATATAATTTTTTAATAAATATTAAATCTATAAATTTTGTAGTAAAACTACAGTTTATATATAAAAAAACATTAGTTTTATAACGAAAAAAAAATCAATTGACTTTTAATTTCTATTACGATTTACTTCACTACAAACTTAAAATAAAAACTAATACGTGATTATATCTGCTTTAAAGTCAAATGACTCAAGAGATTCAAGATCTCCTATACATATCGATACGATTGCTTCACTAACCTCTTTGGGTGCTGAAATTTTATTTGAGACTGAAATAGGTTCTGGGATTCATACCTCTGATGATGAATTTTCTGATATGGGTATACAAAAATTTTCAAGAGAAACATGTTTTATAAAATCTGATTTAGTCATTTCTCTGCAACCTCCAAAAGAAGAAGAAATTGATTCCATGAAATCAGGATCAACTATCTTGGGGATGATGAATCCTTTTTATAATCAAGCTCTATTAAATCATTGTGCTAAAAAGAATATTAATCTTGTCAGCATGGAATTTATTCCAAGAATTACTAGAGCTCAAAAGATGGATGTTTTAAGCTCCCAAGCAAATTTAGCTGGATATGCAGCTGTCATAGAATCTGCTAATCATCTATCTAATGCTCTTCCTATGATGATGACAGCAGCTGGAACATTAAAGCCTGCCAAAGTATTTGTTATAGGCGTTGGTGTTGCAGGATTGCAAGCAATAGCAACAGCAAAAAGATTGGGGGCAAGAGTAGAAGCTTTTGATACAAGAGATGTTGTAGAAGAACAAGTTAAATCTCTTGGCGCTAAATTTGTAAAGATTGATTTAGGAGAAACAGGTGAAACTGACCAAGGCTATGCAAAAGAATTAACCCCAGAACAAATTGAAAAACAAAAAGAGCTTCAATCATTAGTTTGTGAAAGGTCAGACATAGTTATAACTACTGCTCAGTTATTTGGTCGTCCTGCTCCTAAAATTATTGATAATAAAACTATTGATAAGATGAAATCAGGAAGTGTGATTTTTGATATGGCTGTTGAATCTGGGGGCAATGTAGAAGGATCTATTGTTGATGAAGTAGTTCTAAGAAATGGTGTAAAGATAATAGGTATTTCAAATTTAGCCTCAAAAGTTTCTTCTCACGCTTCTTTAGCGCTGTCTAATAATTTTAATCACTGGGTATGTGATTTTTATGACAAAGAAAAGAATCAGATAAATTTTGATTTTGAAGATGAGATTATTAAAAGTAGTGTATTAGTTTATGAAGGCAAAATAATGAATGAGAGGTTTCAATAATGGAAATTTATATTCTCTTAGGTTTTGTTTTAATTTTATCTATATATCTTGGCTTAGAGCTAATCTCAAAAGTTCCTAGCACTCTTCATACACCCTTGATGTCAGGAGCAAATGCAATCTCAGGCATTGCTCTAGTTGGAGCGCTGGTTTTATCGCAAGATACTGAACTTCAAACCATATTGGCATTTCTTGCTGTATTTTTTGCATCAATAAATGTATTTGGCGGCTATTTAGTTACTAATAGAATGTTAAAAATGTTTAAGAAGAAATAATTATGATTTTTTCAATCGATATATCAGCTCTTCAAAATATTACATATATTTTTTCATCTATCTTATTTATAAGCGGTATAAAAATGCTAGGCAAAGAATCAACTGCAGTTAAGGGTAATTTATTATCAGCAATTGCTATGCTTGTAGCAGTTGGTGTTACCTGTATTGGGATTATCAATCCATTAATTTTGTTTGCCGGAGTATTAATGGGCGCAATTGTTGGCTCTTTAATTGCTTTAAAAGTTAAAATGACTTCAATTCCAGAAATGGTTGCTTTATTTAATGGTTTTGGGGGTTTAGCAACCTTTTTGATTGCATGGTCTGAGTTCAACAACCAACCTGAAAGTATATTTCAATCATCTTTAATCATGATTACTTTGGCGATTGGAGGCATTACCTTTACAGGAAGTATAGTTGCATATGGAAAGCTCTCAGAAAGACTAAAAATTGCTAAAACATCCATTATTACAAAAATATTTACAACTATTTTTTATATATCAATATCATTTCTTTTATATTCTATTTTTATAACCCCATTCTTGGCTCCTTCATTCGAATTCTTTATAGTTTTATTGGTTCTAGTTCTTCTTGGAGGTATTGGATTTGTTCTTCCTATAGGCGGAGGAGACATGCCAGTAGTTATATCTTTACTTAATTCTTTTTCTGGAATAGCTGCAGCTTTTGCAGGACTTATTTTATTGAATAATGTATTGATTGTGGCTGGCTCATTGGTAGGGGCTAGCGGCTTGATACTAACAATTATTATGGCCAAAGCAATGAATCGATCTATTAATAATATTTTGTTTGTTGGGTATGCCAGTTCAAAATCTAAATCTAATATTGAAGAGCAAGGCGAGGTCAATCCTATATCAGTATCTGATGCATACCTTATTCTTGAAAATGCTAGCTCAGTTCTAATCGTTCCAGGGTATGGGATGGCTGTTGCTCAAGCTCAACATTCAGTGAGGGAATTAGGAGAGCTTTTAGAAGAAAATGGCACTGATGTTAAATATGGCATCCATCCCGTAGCAGGAAGAATGCCAGGTCATATGAATGTATTGTTAGCCGAAGCAAATGTTTCTTACGATATCCTTGCTGAACCAGAAGATGTCAACCCAAGTATGGATGCTGTTGATGTTGCTTTGGTGATTGGTGCAAATGATGTTGTTAATCCGTCTGCAACAGAGGAGCCAGGAAGCCCAATTTATGGAATGCCCATCATAGAAGCGCATAATGCAAAGACAGTTTTTGTTTTAAAAAGATCTATGTCTTCAGGTTTTGCCGGGGTCCAAAACCCACTATTTTTTAAAACTAACACTAGAATGCTTTTTGGTGATGCAAAAGAATCTATTAGCGGCCTGGTGTCCGAATTTAAAGATTAATACAAAATTTTTCTATCTAACTTAAAATATATATATGAAATTAATAGTTGTTAGTGGTGGATTTGATCCTATCCATTCAGGACATATAGCTTATTTTAAAGCTGCTAAAGATCTTGGTGATAAATTAATCGTTGCCTTAAATAGCGATGAATGGCTGGAAAATAAAAAAGGTAAATACTTTATGCCATTTAAGGAAAGAAAAATAATTTTAGAAAGTATTTATCATGTGGATGAAGTAATTAGTTTTGAGGATGATGATCTAGGAAGTTGTATTAATGCTTTAGAGAAAGTTAAAACATTGTATCCAGATGCAGATATCTATTTTGCAAACGGGGGCGATAGAACAAAAAAAAATATACCTGAAATGGATGTTTCAGGTATTAAATTCCTCTTTGGTGTTGGAGGGGATGACAAGAAGAATTCATCATCTTGGATTCTAAAAAATTGGCAATATTATTTTGAAGAAAGGTTATGGGGATCTTTCTATAATTTATTTGAAAAAGATCATGTAAAAGTTAAGGAATTAATTATCAACCCTAAGCAAGGAATGAGTTTTCAGAAACATCTTAATAGAAATGAAATATGGCTAGTTAGCCAAGGATCATGTGTTGTTAATTACAGCAAAGAAAACCCAGAAAAAAGAAAAAATATAACATTAAAGAAATTTGATAGTTACTCTATTTTACAGGGAGAATGGCACCAAATTACTAATCCTTTTGATGAAGATTGCCACATTATAGAAATTCAATATGGTAAAGAGGTTGTTGAAGATGACATTGAGAGGCTGGAATACTACAAACCTTAATTTTCGATAAAAAATCAAACATATTTTAGTTATTTCTCATAGTTAAATTAGCTATTTTATTATCTATTTTAGCGCTTAATAGGCAGCTATTTTATGATAAAATATATACCCAATTAAGGAGTAATTTTCACACAAAAACTTTATCGTTTTTTATCATAAAATATGTCAGATTTTGCTAAAGAAATAATCAATGTAGATATCCAAGATGAGTTAAAACAATCTTATTTGAGCTATGCATTAAGTGTCATTCATGGGAGAGCATTGCCGGATATTCGCGATGGCTTAAAACCAGTGCATAGACGCATTTTATTTGCCATGCATGATCTAAAAAATACATACAACAAACCTTATAAGAAATCAGCCAGAGTTGTTGGAGACGTTATTGGTAAATACCATCCTCACGGCGACAGTGCTGTTTATGAGGCTATGGTTAGGATGGCACAAGATTTTTCAATGAGATATATGACTGTAGAGGGTCAAGGCAACTTTGGTTCAATTGATGGTGACAGACCTGCAGCTATGAGATATACAGAAGTAAGGATGGCTAAGATTACAGATCAAATGCTAGCTGACCTTGAAAAAGATACTGTTTCATTTTCTCCAAATTATGATGGAAGTGAATTTATTCCTGATGTTCTGCCGACAAAAATACCTAATCTGCTAATTAATGGCTCCTCAGGGATAGCTGTTGGTATGGCTACAAATATTCCACCTCATAATCTTACAGAGGTTATAAATGGTTGTTTAAAATTAATAGAAAACCCTAGAGCATCTATTGATGAGCTCATTAAAGAGATTTCAGGACCTGATTTTCCTACCGGCGGAACCATTGATGGCAAGGCGGGCATATATGAAGCATATAAAACAGGTAGAGGCATCATACATGTTAGATCGAATACTTCGATTGAAGAAGATAAATCTGGAAAACAGTCTCTCATAATTAATGAAATTCCATACATGGTAAATAAAGCTAAAATGCTTGAAAAGATCGCCGAATTAGTTAAAGAGAAAAAAATTGAAGGAATATCTGAGATTAGAGATGAATCAGATAAAGATGGCTTAAGAGTTGTTATTGATGTAAGAAGGGGAGATTCTGTAGATGTCCTAGAAAATAATCTATTTTCTCAGACCCAATTAGAGCAGTCTTTTGGAATTAATTTAACCGTTCTTGTAGATGGCCAGCCTAGAGAAGTTAATTTAAAAGAAATACTCCAAGCTTTCATTAAACATAGAAAGGATATTATTACCAAAAGAACAAAATTTGATCTTAAGAAAGCAAAAGAGAGAGGTCATATAGTAGAAGGCTTAATGGTTGCTATAGCTAATATAGATGAAGTAATAACAATTATCAAAAAATCAAAAGATCCAAAGATCGCAGCCGAAGCTTTAGTTAAAAAGCAATGGAAGGCAGGACCTGTTGAGGCCATTTTAAAGAAAGTTGGCAAAGATGCATGTAAGCCTTCAAATCTAGATTCAGCATATGGTCTAAAAGGCAAGAAATATAAATTATCTCCAGATCAGGCCAAAGCAATTCTTGAGCTTCGCCTCGGACGCCTTACAGGATTAGAACAGGATAATCTTAATTCAGAGTTTAATGATATTGTTTCTAAAATACTTGAACTTCAAAAAATACTTGATGATAAATCTACTCTAGAGGCTTTATTAATAGATGAGCTTAATGAGATTAAAAATAACTTTGGGGATGAACGAAGGACATTGATTAATGATACAAGACGAGGTATTACTAATGAAGATCTAATCCCAGAAGAGACCAGAGTTCTTACTATATCAAGAACTGGTTATGCAAAAACACAACCACTTGATGAATATCGTGAGCAAAGGAGGGGCGGTCAAGGCAAAGCTGCTGCGTCAGTTAAAGAAGAAGATTTGATTCAAAATCTATATGTTTTAAGTAGCCATACCCAGATTCTTTGTTTTACCACTAAAGGTAAAGTTTTTTGGTTAAAAGTATATGAAATACCAGTAGCCAGCAGGACTTCAAAAGGAAGACCTTTAGTCAATATGTTAAATTTGGATGATGATGAATCTGTAAGTGATATTCTTCCAGTTAGCGAGTTTTCTGATAAGCAGTTTATATTCATGGCAACTAAAAATGGAACTACCAAGAAAACAAATTTAAGTTTATTTAGCAAAAAATATAAATCTGGTATTAAGGCTATTAATTTAGATGAAGATGACCGCCTTATAGGCACAGCTATTACAGATGGAAAACAAGAAATATTGTTAGCTTCATCATCGGGTAAATTGATTCGCTTTAAAGAAAGTCATGTTAGGCACATGGGAAGGACTGCAAGAGGTGTTCGAGGAATGAGATTAAAGAAAGATGAAAAGATTATCTCTCTTATGATTGCAGATGAAACGAAAACTATTTTATGTGTATCTGAAAATGGTTATGGTAAAAAAACCAAACTTGATGATTTTCCGACTCACAATAGGGGCGGCCAAGGGGTTATTTCCATGAAAACAAGTGAAAGAAATGGCCTAATGGTTTCTTCTGCTTTAGTTGATGATGAGGCGGGGATAATGCTTATTAGTGATAAAGGTACCATGATTAGAACCTCAGTTTCTCAAATACCAACCTTAAGTAGAAATACTCAGGGAGTAAAAGTTATTACTCCAAAAGAAGGCGAAAAATTAATTGAATGTGTGACCATTCCAGACGAAGAAGACGATAAAGAAGAATAGGGAGCAGCCTCTAATGAGAGTCAGAAATTTTTGTGCTGGACCCGCAGCAATTCCAGAAGAAGTTTTAAAAGAAGTAAAAGCAGAATTGCTTGATTGGAATAATTCAGGGATGTCTATTATGGAAATGAGTCATAGGTCCTCAATTTTCAAAGAGATTGCTCATTCTGCTAAGCAAGATTTTATTGATCTTCTTTTCATTCCAGATGACTATGATGTTTTATTTCTTCAGGGTGGTGCAACTCATCAATTTTCAATGGTGCCAATGAATTTTTCCTCTAAAGAAGATTCAGCAGATTATCTATTAACTGGCGCTTGGTCTAAAAAAGCTATCTCAGAAGCCTCAAGATTATCAAACATAAATGTTGTAGCATCATCAGAGGAAGAAAATTATAACCATATTCCTAATTTTGATGATTGGAACATTGATTCTAAAGCTCAGTATTTTCATTATGTTCCCAATGAGACAATTCATGGCGTAGCAATCCATAGCCCACCTTTAATAGATTCTAAAGTTATTGCTGATATGTCTTCAGTAATACTAAGCGAACCAATAGATGTCTCTAAATTTGATCTAATTTATGCTGGAGCTCAAAAGAATATCGGGCCCGCTGGATTAACTGTAGTTATTATTAAAAAATCAATGTTTGAGCTTGAGAATACAAATATCCCAAATATCTTTCGTTATAGCAAACACTCAGAAAATGATTCAATGCTTAACACGCCTCCAACATTTTCATGGTACATAGCAGGAAAAGTATTTAAGTGGCTTAAAAGAGAAGGTGGTCTTGAAAAAATGAAGCAAAAGAATCACTTAAAGGCACAAACTTTATACAATTTTATTGATAATTCTGATTATTTCTCTAACCCTGTAAGGAAAACAGATAGATCAATTATGAATATTCCATTTACACTCTTCAACAAAGATCTTGATTCTTTATTTATAAATGAAGCTCAAAAAAGAGGCCTTTTAAACATACAAGGCCATAGATCTTTAGGAGGAATGCGCGCTAGCATATATAATGCAATGCCTATTGAGGGGGTCCATGATTTAATTGATTTCATGAAAGACTTTGAAAATAAGAATGGTTGACATAAATGAGTAAGGAAAATCTAAAAAAATATCGAGATAAGGTAGATCATCTTGATAAAAAGATGCTTAAATTAATTCAAAGCAGGGCTGAGCTCGCTCTCAAAATTGGAAAAATTAAGTCTACTTTAGACCCTAAAGCTTCTTTATATAAACCAGAAAGAGAAGCTGATATCTTAAGGAACATTCTTAAAGAGAATAAGGGCAACATATCTGATAAAAAAATAAAGGTAATATATAAAGAATTAATAGCAGCCTGCCTCTCTTTAGAAGAAGACATTAATATTGCATATCTTGGGCCTGAGGGAACACACTCTGAGGCAGCCTTAATTAATAAATTTGGCTCTTCTTCAAAAAGAACTCCCGTCACATCAATTGAAGAAGTTTTCAGAAAAGTTGAGAGTAATGAAGTTTCATTAGGCATAGTGCCAGTAGAAAATTCATATGAAGGAGTTATTAACTCTACACTTAATTGCTTAGCAGATCATAAGCTAAAAATTTGTGGTGAGGCATATATAGATATTCATCATCAACTTGCTTCAGCAAAGAATATTTCAATTAAAAAAGCTAATGTAATTGCTTCCCACCCTCAAGCTCTTGGACAATGTACTAAATGGATAGACTCTAACCTTGGTAATATTAAGAGGAAAGTTATGAGCAGCTCTGCAGAGGCCGCTCAATATGCTAAAGATCATAAAGACGCTTTATGTATAGTAAATAATCTTGCAATTGATAAATATAAACTTTTTTGCCATGAAAGGAATATTGAAGATGTCTTGAATAACCAAACCCGTTTTTTAATTATCGGAAACGATGAGGTAGGAAAAAGTAGTAGGGACAAGACATCAATGTTAGTCCAAACAAAAAATAAACCTGGCTCTTTACTTAAAGTTTTAAAACCTTTTGATACAAAGAAAATAAATTTAAATAAGATAGAAACTAGACCATCAAGAACTTTAGCCAATTCTCATGATTTTTTTATTGACAGTGAAGGGCATATGAACGATCCAAAATTAAAATCAGTTATTAAAGAAATTCAATCTAAAGGAGCATCCCTAAGAATCTTAGGATCATACCCTGAAGATTCATGAGCAATTCAATTCTCACTTTTGCAAATAAAGGTTTAGAAGATCTTCATCCTTATGAGCCAGGAAGGCCTATAGAAGATGTAATTGCAGAATATGGCCCAAAGAAAGTTGTGAAATTGGCAAGTAATGAAAATCCTTTAGGGGCATCTCCAAAAGCTAAAGAGGTTTTAAATCTATTAAGTAATGATTTGCATCTCTATCCAGATGGAGATGCTAAAGAGCTTAAAGATTCAATTGGTGAATTAGAGAAAGTGCATTCCTCTCAAATTATTATAGGAAATGGCTCCAATGAAATTATAGAGATCGCTGCAAGAGCATTTTTAAATAACAACACTAGTGCATTAATGTCAAAGCATGCCTTTGCTGTCTATAAAATTATTTCTCAATCATGTGGCTCAAAAGTTATAGAGGTTCCAATGTTGAATTGGAGTCACGATTTAGGAAGTTTTAAAGATTATCTTTCAGAAAATACAAGAATTATTTTTGTTGCAAATCCAAATAATCCTACAGGAACATTTAACTCCCAATATGAATTTAAAAGTATGATGCAAGAGATTCCATCTTCAGTCCTTGTAGTTCTTGATCTTGCTTATTTTGAGTATGTTGAATCAGTTGATTATATTAACGTTCAAGAATTATTGAATGAATATAATAATATTCTAATAACTAAAACTTTTTCTAAAATTCATGGAATTGCAAGTTTAAGGGTTGGTTATGGCTTATGTAGTGAAGAACTTTGCAGTGTTCTAAATAAAGTTCGCCAACCTTTCAATGTAAATTTTATTGCTCAAAAAGCTGCAATAGCTGCTATTCATGATGAAGATCACATCCAAAAGAGTAAAGAATTAAACTCATCTGAGCGACAAAGGGTCAATTTTGCATTAAAGTCTATTGGTATGGATTGTATAGATTCTCAGGGTAATTTTATTACTTTCAAAGGAGCATTTGATGCTCAGGATATATTTATTAGGCTAATGAAAAGAGGAGTTATTGTTAGACCAATGGCTCTTTATGATATGCCTGAATATATCCGAATGACTATTGGCACCAAAGAGGAGAATGATTATTTTTTAGATAATATAGGAGAATTATTATGAATTCACTTGTCATTATTGGTCTTGGATTAATGGGTGGCTCTGTTGCTAAGGCTCTAAAAAATCAAAATCCAGATATAAAAATCAGCGCATATGATCACAACCCTTCTGCTCTTGATTTAGCTCAAGATGTTGGAATTATTGATCATAAGATTAACGCACTAGGTGATATAAATAATTTAGAACCAAACGAGGTAGATATAATCATAATAGCTGTTCCGGTTATTGAGAGCTTAAAAGTATATGATTCCATTAATAGTTTATTTAATTCAGATATAGCTATTACAGATACTGCTAGTGCAAAATTATTGATTCATAATTATTTGGCAGATAACTACTCATCACCATCTAATATTATTTTGTCACACCCCATGGCTGGATCCCATAATACTGGCGTCGGCTATGCCGATGAAGCCATGTTTAATAATAAAAAAGTACTTATTACAGAAATAACAGAATCAAAAAATCACTGTTTGACCTCAGTAACTAATTTATGGAAAAGTTTAGGGGCAGATGTTATTAATATAGATTCTATGAAGCACGATGAAATCATTTCATATGCCAGCCATCTGCCTCACGTTATTTCATATGCTGTTTTAGATAGCATAATGAAAAATCCGAATAGCAATATAACAACTTTTTCTGCAGGAGGCTTAAGAGATTTTGTAAGAATTGCTGGATCAGATCCAAAAATGTGGACAGATATTTTTCTAAGTAACAAGGAAAGCATTTCAAGCTCTATTGATGCATACAAGGATAGTTTAGATGAAATTAAAAAATTAATAGAAGATGGAGATGATGAGGCATTACAAAACTTCTTAACACTTATAAAAGATTACAAGAATTCTAAGTTTTGATATTGCTTGCTAAAAATACATCCTCATTAAATGGCCAGGCACTTTGCCCTGGTGATAAATCAATTTCTCAAAGATCCGTTATCATTGGATCTTTAATTAATAAAGAAATTACTATCTCAGGATTCTTGCATGGAGATGATCCAATATCCACCTTGAATGCTCTTAATGCAATAGGAGCCAATATTTCAATTGAAGATGGAGATGTAAAACTCTCGAACAGAGAAATACCTTTTAAAAACCCATTAGCACCAATTAGTCTAGATAATTCAGGAACAGGAATGAGATTAATGATGGGCTTAATAAGTGGCTTGGGGCTTGAAGCAGAACTCATAGGCGATAATTCATTAATGAAAAGACCAATGAAACGAGTTTCAATACCGCTTAATGAGATGGGTGCAGATATAAAAATTATAGATGGATTGCCACCAGTCCATATTATTGCAAAAACGCTAAATGATAATTTTGTATACGAAATGCCTATCGCTAGCGCTCAAGTTAAATCTGCAATTATATTAGCGGGGGTAGCTTCAAATAAGAAAGTTTCTGTATTTGAACCAGCTATAACTAGGGATCATACAGAAATAATGCTTGAATATTTTGGACTAAATATTGAATCTAAAGAAATAAATGGGGGCAAGCAAATAACCTTCATACCAGGAAATTCTTTTCAACAAAAAAATTATGATGTGGTTGGTGATTTCTCATCAGCGTCCTTTTTGATAGTTGCAGGTTTAATAGCTAAAAATTCAACAATTACTATTAAAAATGTTGGACTAAATCCTACAAGATGCGGACTTATTAGTATTCTGAAAGAAATGGGAGCAAATATAGAGGTATCCAATAAGATTTTTAAATGTGGAGAAAAGGCAGGCGATTTAACGGTCAAATCATCACAATTAAAAGGCATAAATATAGGAGGCGACATTATTCCTAATATAATCGATGAAATACCTATTTTAAGTATTGCTGCAGCCTGCGCTGAAGGTATTACAAAAATTTCAGATGCCAAGGAGTTAAGAGTAAAAGAGTCTGATAGATTAGAGGCTATTGGTGAAGGTCTTAATGCTTTAAATGTTAAATATTCACTATACGATGATGGAATTTCAATTACTGGAGGCATCCCAGAGACAGATGATCTTATTGAAATAGACTCTTTTGGAGATCATAGAATTGCAATGAGTTTTCTTATTTCTAGCTTGAAGATAGGCGGTGGAGTTTGTGTTAAGGACTGTAAAAACATTTATACTTCTTATCCAAATTTTATTCAAACAATGAATGATTTAGGTATGGAAATTAGTGAGTAAAAGACAAATTATAACTATTGATGGACCTTCAGCAGCTGGAAAGGGTTCTTTAGCAAGACAATTAGCTCTTTTTTTAAACTTTTCTATTTTGGATAGTGGAGCTTTGTATAGGTCTTACGCATTTTTTTATAATAAAGACCTTTGTCAGGATGAAATTAAAAATGAAATTAAAGATCTAATTTTTATACCCGAAGAGGATGATACGAAAATTCTTCATAAAAATATTGATATTACAGGTTCAATTAGAAATGAGAAGATTGCAAAAGTAGCTTCTGAATTAAGTGCATTAAGTGAGACCAGGAAATCATTAATAGATATTCAACGCAATTTTATGCTTAATAAGAACTTAATAGCTGATGGAAGGGATATGGGAACGGTAGTTTTTCCAGAAGCTGATCTAAAAATATTTTTAGATGCATCGCCAGAAATAAGAGCAAAAAGAAGATATTTAGAGTTGCAGAATCGTGATCAAGAAGTTAATATGCGCGATCTGATAGAGGATATTGAAGCTAGGGATTTGCTTGATAAAACAAGGGCTTTATCTCCACTGGTCCCAGCAGATGATTCGATTATTGTCGATTCTTCTTCAATGTCTCTTGATGAAGTACTAAGTTTTACTAAAAAACTTATAAAAAAGGAATTTAATATATGACAGAGTCATTTTCAGCTTTACTAGATGAGAGTTTAAGCACGCTAGATATGCAGCCTGGATCAATCGTATCTGGGGTTGTTTTGGATGTAGATAAAGATTGGGTAACCGTTCACGTAGGACTAAAATCAGAAGGAGTAGTATCTCTTGATGAGTTTAGAAATAATGAAGGAGAGCTTGATATTAATGTTGGAGATGAAGTTGAGGTTGCACTTGAAGCCGTTGAAGATGGTTATGGTGAAACTAGGATCTCTAGAGAAAAAGCTAGAAAAATTTCAACCTGGAAAATGCTTGAAGAGGCATTAGAAACCGGGGAATTTGTAACCGGTAAAATTATTAATAGAGTTAAAGGCGGTTTTTCTGTAGAAGTTGAAGTTGTTAAAGCATTCCTTCCAGGTTCTTTGGTTGACGTTCGTCCGGTTAAAGAAGCTCCTGATATAGAAAATACTGTTCAAGAATTCAAAGTAATAAAATTAGACTACAAAAGAAATAACGTTGTTTTATCTAGAAAAGCTGTTTTAGAAAAAAATAATTCTGCTGTTAAAGTTGAGCTCCTAAAGAATTTAGAAGAAGGGCAGATAGTTAAAGGTGTTGTAAAAAACATTACTGATTATGGAGCTTTTGTAGACCTTGGAGGCCTTGATGGGCTTTTACACATAACTGATATTTCATGGTCTAGAGTAACTAACCCAGCTGAGGTTTTAAATCTAGGCGAAGAAATCGAAGTTAAGATCTTAAGTTTTGATAAAGAAAAATTAAGAGTTTCTCTTGGCTTAAAACAAATACAGAATGACCCTTGGGAAAATGTAGATGGCAATTATGCTGTTGGTGGGATTTATGAGGCTAACGTATCCAATATAACTGATTATGGGTGTTTTGCTCAATTAGAAGAGGGTATAGAAGGACTTATTCATTTATCAGAATTAGATTGGACTAGTAAAAATATTCATCCATCAAAAGTCGTAGAAATGGATCAAAAGATTAAAGTTATGATTCTTGAGATTGATCATGACAAAAGAAGAATATCATTGGGCTTAAAACAAACCAAAGCAAATCCATGGACTGAATTCTCTAATAAATACACTTTAGGCGACAAGGTTGAGGGCCAAATTAAATCAATTACTGATTTTGGAATATTTGTTGGCTTAGAGGGTGATATAGATGGATTAATTCATCTCTCTGATATTTCAGACGCAGAAGATCCGAAGGAAGAATTAGATAATTATAAAAAAGGTGACAAGCTTTCTTGCGTTGTCTTTGGTGTAGATGCAGAAAGAGAAAGGATTTCCTTAAGGTTAAGTGAGTAACTCCAAAGATAATCTCAACCGCTCTGATATAGAATCTAGTTTATTAAAACAATTTCCTGAATTATCTAAAGATCAAATCACAAAATCTATTGATGCAATAATTGATTCAATAGTTGAAGCTGTTGCTCAAGATGACAAAGTTGAGATTAGAGGATTTGGAACTTTTTCAAAGAAATATATTAGGCCCAGAAGATTTGTTAATCCTAAGACAAAAGAGGTATCTTACTTAGGAGAGACTGCAACCATGCACTTTAAGCCCTCTAAATCATTATTAGAAGAGTAAATTGTGGTTTAATATTCATTCATTATGACCAAATCAATCATAGTAGCCATTGATGAAACCAATAAGGATTCATTTCTTAATATCCTTGATAGTTTAGATTCAAATCTTTGTATGGTAAAAATTGGAAGCGTTTCTTTTAATGCGCTTGGCCATGACATAATTCATTTAGCTGCAGAGAAGGGGTTTGATATTTTTTTAGACCTTAAGCTTCACGACATCCCAAATACGGTTAAAAAATCTATTGAAGGACTATCAACTCTTCCAATAAAGATGCTTACTATCCATTCGTCAGGTGGCAGACTTATGATGGAATCTGCAATGGAAGCATTAAAAGGAACTGATATAAAGGTTTTTGGAGTTACTACTTTAACAAGCCTATCTGATATAGATACAAATCAAATTTATCAAAGAACCGCTGCTGATCAAGTTGATGCAATGCTTGATATAGCAGAAGAAGCAAAAATTGATGGAGTTGTATGCTCTCCACATGAGCTTGATCTGGTAACTTCAAGAGGTTCGCTTCTTTCAATTACTCCTGGCATACGTTTGTCAGATTTAAATGATGATCAAACTAGAGTAATGACTCCTAAGCAAGCAATAGACTTGGGCTCAAATTATATAGTTATTGGAAGACCTATAACGGGTGCTGAAGATATTTCAGAAGCATTAAATACAATCTATCAAAGCATTAATTAATTATGGATAAGCCAAATAATTATTTCTTTGAAAATGATCTTTTAAGATATGAGTCTCATTTAAAAGGATTTAATAGCTCAATTTTCAATAAATTTAATTCAAAATTTGAAGAACTTAATATTAATTCAAAGATAGAGGACCTATTTGCAGGTAAAAACGTCAATTTCACTGAAGATCAGGCTGCATGGCATACAAAATACAGAGCAAATACACCTAATTGGCCATCCAAAGATCTGTCTGAGTGCTTAAATAAAGGAGTGCTTGATGGAGTGCTTAATATTGTTGTTCTTGGTATCGGCGGTTCATTTGAAGGACCAAAGTTATTAATTGAAAGTTTAATTGGCCCTAATACAAATTTAAATCATCTGTTTATTACAGGTTCAGATCCTGTTGAATTTATAGAGAAAACTTCTAATCTTAAAAAGACTGAGACACTATTTATAATCTCATCAAAGTCATTCTCAACCGATGAAACACTTGAGACTCTAAGCCATGCAATAAAGTGGTCTGGAGATATGAATAAATTTATAGCAATAACAGCAAATGAATCAGAGGCATCTAAATATAATATTAAGCACATTATAAAATTTGATAAAGAGATCGGGGGCAGATATTCAATATGGTCTGATATCTCAGTTCCTGCTTTTCTTGATGCAACTTTTGAACCAGATAATTTCCTGAAGGGCGGTAATCAAGCAGACTTAGACCTTCAAAATAATAAGAAATATTTAGAATTTGTTAAAACATTATCTTATAGTGATATTTGGCTGAATAACTCAGAAAATAAGAGCTCACGAGCTGTTTTATCATATAGCTGGAAATTAAGATCGCTTCCTGACTATGTCCAGCAACTTGAAATGGAATCGCTTGGTAAACAGCCACATAAAAAGTCTGATTTTAAAAAAACAGGACAAATTATTTTTGGAGGATATGGCCCAACTGCTCAACATTCTTATTTTCAATTACTTCATCAAGGCGCTCAAGATATATGTGCAGATATAATTGCTAGTAAAGAGGATTTAAAAAGCTTGGCATATGCCCAGGCTATTACTCAAGCAAAACTTTTATCAGATGGAGCAGATGATCTTTTAAGAGATGAAGAAAAAATTAATGGCAATATTCCCTTAAATCTCTTTTTGCTAAATCAAATTGATGCATACACTCTAGGCTATCTGATAGCTACTTGGGAGCATAGAACATATATTACTGCTGCAATGCTTCAAATAAACCCATATGATCAGTATGGAGTGAGTGCCGGAAAGATTTATACCAAAAAATATCTTCAAGATAATGGAGCTTAATCTAAAAAAAGTTCCTGAAACTCCAGGCATTTATAAATTCTTTAACAATTCAGAAATCATTTACATTGGTAAAGCAAAAAATTTAAAAAAAAGAGTATCAAGTTACTTTGGTAGCGCTCAAAAAGATAGAAAAACTTCACAAATAAAAAAATTAACAGATCAAATTGAAACTTTTACGACAAAAAATGAAGTAGAAGCTCTACTACTAGAACAAATGCTTATTAGAGAAAACAAGCCCAAATTTAATATTCTACTGAGAGATGATAAAACATACCCATATATCTATTTCTCTCTTGATCATGATTTTCCTTCTGTAAGTTTAAAAAGGACTAAACAAGCAGTTGATGAAAGGTATTTTGGCCCATTTGTAAGTTCATATGCTGTTAAATCTTCAATAAAGGAAATACAAAAAATATTTAAAATAAGAAATTGTAGTGACAATACATTTGCATCAAGAACTAGACCATGTATCGAACATCAAATGAAAAGGTGCAGCGCTCCATGTGTAAAAAATATAACAAAGAATAACTATTCTGAGGATATAACTAGCGCTATAAGTTACTTAAGTTCATCTGATTCCCAGACTGTAGATAGATTAAAAAAAGAAATAAAAGCATCTGCCTCAAAATTAGCTTTTGAAAAAGCTGCTGAGATCAGAGATCGCCTAAATAGACTTACTCTTTTAAGAGAAGAGCAATCAGTTACCACCCTTGCAAAAGACTTAGACATATTTTCGGCATACGAGGACAATGGATATCTTGGAGTTTGCATAATAGTTGTAAGAAGAGGAAAAATAAGAGGCACTAAAACTAACCTTATTAAAAAGGGATATTTCAATTCAATAGAATCAGTTTATCAGGGCGCTATATTAAATTTTTATAATAATAATATAGATATTCCAAATAAAGTTCTTTGCATCAATAAACTTGAATCAAAAGAATTAATAGAGGCAGCTATCAAAAAGAAACATAATATTAATATAAAAATCTCATTTACTCCAAGCAAAGACATAAGGCCATTATTTAGCTTATGCAAGATAAATTCTCAACAAGTTATATCTAATCATTTGAGTAAAGAGGACAAATACACTTTTGCATTTAAAGAATTAGCAAAAAATCTTGGATTATCTAACGACATTAATAGAATTGAAACTTTTGATGTGAGTCACTTCTCAGGAGATAGCGCTATTGCATCATGTGTAGTTTTTTCAAAAACTGGACCTTATAAAAAAGGGTATAGACTTTTTAATATACCAAAAGAATTTTCTGGCAATGACATCGGCTCATTAGAAAATGTTTTAAATAGAAGGCTGAAGTATTTTGATGATAAAGATATCAAACCTGATTTAATTGTTATTGATGGGGGTAAAACACAGCTAAAATTTACACGATCCATAATTAAAACTTCAATTCATAATGATATTAAAGTTATTTCTATAGCCAAAGGAGGGAATAGAGTTCGAGCTACTGAAACAATTTTTTCTGCTAATGGGTTGGTAGAATTTGATAAATATTCAAAATCATATTTGTTACTTCAAGAAATGCGAGACGAAGCTCATCGTTTTGCAATTTCAGCACAAAGAAAGAAAAATACAATAAAAAAATCTCAACTAGATCTTGTTCCAGGAATTGGGCGGATTTTAAAGAGAAGATTATTAAATAAATTTAAAAATATTAAATCTATTACTGAAGCAAGTATTGAAGATTTAATGACTCTTAATGGTATTAATGAGAAAATAGCACGAGAAATTAAGACAATATTAAATAAATGACGTACTTTATAAATTTACTAACGCTTTCCAGAATTTTTCTTGCCGCTGTTATTTTTCTGCTATTAACCAGGCCAGAAGGATATTTTCTAGCCTTTATCTTATTTTTTGTAGCAGGCGCAACTGACTACTGGGATGGTTACTTGGCAAGAAAATATAACCTAACCTCTCAAATAGGAGAAATTCTAGACCCAATTGCAGACAAAATATTGATAGTTTTTGTTTTATTTGGGCTTTCAGTAAATCTAACAAGCTATTTTATAGCCTTCATGGCATCTTTAATAATAACAAGAGAAATTTGGGTAGGTGCGTTGCGAGACTTCAATGCAAGACAAGGAAGATCAGGCGCTACAAAAGTAATATTTTTAGCAAAAATTAAAACTACAATTCAGCTTTTTACTATTTCCATTTACTTACTAGGATTAACATTAAATAATATGCTTCTAATATTATTTGGAGACATGCTCCTATTCTTATCTTTATTAATAACTATTTATACTGCGTATATATATACGGTTAGTTCTTTTAAGCATCAAGTATGAAAGTTGCAATTATTGGCTATGGATTTGTTGGAAAGGCATTGCATAATAGTTTAAAAACTCCTGTAGAGGTTCTTTTAGTTGATCCAAAACTAAATACTAATATTAATGATCTTAAGGCTTTTAAACCAGATACTATATTTATTTGTGTTCCAACTCCAATGAATGATGATGGATCACAAGATGCTTCTATATTAGAAAACGTTGTTAATGAATTAAATTCCCTTACAGAGTCCTCATTAATTGTTTTAAAGAGCACAGTATTGCCTTCATATATATCTAGAATAGAAATTAAGATTCCAAACATTGTATATAATCCAGAGTTTTTAAGAGAAAATTTTGCAAATGAAGATTTTATAAATGCTGATCTCATTATTTTTGGTGGTAATGATGATAAAGCAAATAAAGAATTAGCAAATTTTTACAGAAAATACACTAATTGTATTAATACCAATTACCAATTCACAGATTTAATCTCTGCATCTTTGGTTAAATATTCCATTAACAACTTTTTATCTACTAAGGTGATATTTTTTAATGAACTTTTTAAAGTTTTTAGCAATTCTGGAGCTGAAGATAATTGGGAAAATTTTATAAAAATTATTAAAAATGACAAAAGAATTGGAAATTCACATATGCAGGTTCCAGGCCCTGATGGGAAGTTAGGATTTGGTGGCCCATGTTTTCCAAAAGACACAAAGGCTTTACTTCAATATTCTAAAGATATTGGGCAACCATTCAATCTTCTAGAGAAATGTATATCGATAAATAATAATATACGTAGTCAATATAGCTCTTTAAGCAATAGAGAAGCAGAGCAGAATGTAAATTTTGATAGCAATTCATCAGATGATAAAAATTATGAGACTGAATTAAAAAAATAATTGTCAGTGATGGCTTTGATACCAAAAATTACGACATATATAAATTAAGATATTAATAATTTTATTTCTAATTTAGATAATAGATGTATACAATACATTTTGCTTAATTTGGCTGGATGGCAGAGTGGTTATGCAGCGGCCTGCAAAGCCGTTAACTCCGGTTCGATTCCGGATTCAGCCTCCATTATTTTTTAAAGACTTTTTCTCTTTTAAAAGTATAATAAATATTAAAATTTGGTATCAATTAAAATGCCCGAGTGGTGGAATTGGTAGACACAAGGGACTTAAAATCCCTCGATAGAAATATCGTGCCGGTTCAAGTCCGGCCTCGGGTACCATTAATAATATGAAAAAAAAATGGCTTATCGCTTTATATAAAATTAACGAAGTTAAGCGGGTAGAAAGTAACCTATTAAATCAAGATTTCCCCTTTTATTTACCGAAAATAACAATAAAAAAGAAAGACTCTATTCCTAAAGAGGAGGCCTTATTCCCTGGATACATTTTTATTAATACCGATATTAAAAATTACTCAACTCTTAAATACACAAGGGGCATAAAAAATATCATAACATTTGGAGATAATATCTCTTTTATTTCTCATGAAGACATTAAAGCAATGCGAATTGCTGAAAAAACATCAAAAATAGATCCAGTAGCTTCATTAATACAAATTGGCCAAGATGCAACTATTTCAAAGGGATCTTTAAAGGGAAGTATAGTAAAAATTTGCTCACTTCCGTCTAATAAGCGAATTGATGTCCTTCTATCTATTCTTGGTTCTACAAGAATAATTAACTTAGCAGAGAAAGATCTTATCTTTTAAAATCATTGCCTATTAAATTCATCTTAATTATAATCGTTCAATATTTGAACGGTTATTGATTAATTAAAACATTTTGTTAATATTCCGTGCGGTAGCTATAAATTCAAATTATTTTTACATTTGTAAATAGTTACAAAAAATTTATTAAATACCTATGATCAAATCTCAAAATATCACTGAAGACCATTTAGATGTAATGCATATTATTCAAGGTGATAATAATCCATCCCAAAGACAAATAGCTAAAAAAACAGGCTTAAGTATAGGAAAAGTCAACTATTGTCTTAAAGCATTGATTGATATTGGGTTTATTAAAATTCATAACTTTAATAATTCAAACCAAAAAATTAACTATGTGTATATATTAACGCCAAAAGGTATTCAAGAAAAAGCAGCTATAACTAAGAAATTTATTATTAAAAAGAAACAAGAATACGATAAACTAAACTCATACATCAATTTATAATTACTTATGCAAGAAGAACATAGCAACAAACATCCAAACAATTTTGATGATGAAATAGATCTTTTGGAACTTTTTAATGTTCTATTGCAAGGAAAATGGATTATTGTTTCTGTGACAACATTTATCTCTATTATTGGAGTCATTTACAGCCTTCTTTTACCAAATATATATGAATCTAGAGCTTTGCTAGTGCCTGTTAAGTCATCTAGTAGCATATCCGGTGCTCTTTCAAGTTATAGTAGCCTTGCAGGTCTTGCTGGGATAAATCTTCCCTCTGGCGGCGGTGGAGAGGACAATTCTGCACAAGCAATACAAAAAATAAACTCTCTAAGCTTCTTTGAAAACAGTATACTTAAAAATATTAATGTGCCAGATCTTATGGCTGTTAAGTCGTGGAACTCTGGAACAAACACGCTTACATATGACGAAAGTATTTATAAAATAAATAGCAACACTTGGGTTAGAGATGTTTCTTATCCAAAGCAAAAAATACCCAGCGCCCAAGAGAGCTTTGAAGTATTTAGATCTGAACACTTAAGTTTAAGTCAAGATAAAAAATCTGGTTTTATTACTTTATCAATAAAACACCAATCACCGTTTATTGCGAAGCAATGGGTTGAGCTAGTTATTAATGAAGTTAATACTTTTTATAGACAAAAAGATAAAGCAGAATCAGAAAAAGCTGTGAGTTATTTAAATCAACAAATCTCAATGACCAGTTTATCCGAAATCAAGCAAGTTATGGCACAACTTCTTCAAGAAGAAACTAAAAAATTAACCCTTATTGAAGCAAATCAAGCTTATGTTTTTGATTACATTGACCCTCCTGCGGTAATGGAAAAAAAATCGGGGCCTAGCAGAGCAAAAATTTGTATTTTATTTGCAATATTGGGTGGGATGCTAAGTATTGCTTTAGTTTTTATAAAACATATTTTTTTAAGAAAAAATATTTCCTAATTACAAGCAAGATCTATTAAGAAGAAAAATATGAATAAAAAAATAGCACTAATTGGCCTTGGTTATGTAGGCCTTCCTCTTGCAGTTGAATTTGGTAAAAAACGAACTGTCGTAGGTTTTGATATTAATCAGTTTAGAATCAATGATCTTAAAAATGGTGTTGACTCAACCCTTGAGACTAACTCTGAAGAGCTTAATGATGCAATCCATCTTCGTTATACAACTAATCTTGAGGATATAAAGGATTGTGAGATTTTCATTGTAACTGTTCCAACCCCCATTGATAAACATAAAAGACCAGACTTAACTCCTTTAGAAAAGGCTAGTGAATTAGTTAGCAGAATTCTTAAAAAAGGTGACATAGTTATTTACGAATCAACTGTTTATCCAGGTGCTACAGAAGAAGTATGCGTACCAATTCTTGAAGAAAAGTCGGGCCTAGTATTCAATAAAGACTTTTACTGTGGATACTCTCCAGAGCGTATTAATCCTGGAGATAAAGAACATCGTGTCACCACTATTATAAAGGTGACCGCTGGCTCGACGCCTGAAATCGCAACTGAGGTTGATGAGCTTTATCAAGAAATTATTTTAGCAGGCACGCATAAGGCACGAAGCATTAAAGTGGCTGAGGCTGCAAAAGTCATAGAAAATACTCAAAGAGATGTAAACATTGCTCTTATTAATGAATTTGCACTTATTTTTAATAAACTAGATATTGATACAGAATCTGTATTAGAGGCAGCCGGTACTAAATGGAATTTTTTACCATTTAGACCAGGTCTTGTAGGGGGGCACTGTATTGGTGTTGATCCATATTACCTAACTCACAAAGCACTAGAAGTTGGCTATAATCCGGAAATGATTCTAGCTGGTCGCAGACTTAATGACGGCATGGGATCTTACATAGCAGATCAAGTGTTTAAGCTGATGACTAAAAAGCGCATCCATACTGCAGAGTCAAATGTATTAATTATGGGTCTTACGTTTAAAGAGAATTGTCCTGATCTTCGCAATACGCGTGTGGTAGATTTAGTTGAAGAGTTTGAAAATTTCAATTGCAGTGTAGATGTGTATGATCCTTGGGTTGAGAAGAGTGAAGCCATACGTGAATATGATATTAAACTAATCGATAAACCAGTAAAAGGTAAATATGATGTAATATTATTAGCAGTTGCACATGATATATTCAAAAAGTTATCGATCGATAACATAAAATCCTTTGGTAAGGATAATTACGTACTTTATGATATTAAAAATATACTTGATGCTAAAGAAGTAGATGGAAGACTATAAGGATATTTTCTACATATGATAAAAAAAAAAGTTGGTGTTTTGTTACAAAACACAAAGTGCAACCCTTATTTTTACAAAACTATTTCCGAGTTATCAAATAAAAATGCAGATTTGTTTTTCCTAATAAATGATAGCGATTCACTTCTAAAACAGGTAAAAGTAAACTTATTAAAAAGAGTCGAATCTATTTTTAAGTCGATACTCTTTAAACTAATAATCTTTACAGAAAAAGTTATTTTACAAAGAAAAAATTCTGAAATTGGAAAGCATTTTGAAATATTTGACATAAGCTGTTTTAATAATAGAGAGCCTGTAATCCTGAAACCAATTTTTTCAAAATCTGGAATTTTTGTTAAATACTCTGAAAAAGATATTATTAAGATTCAAGACTTAGATCTTGATATTATTGTAAGGGGTAATGCACCTGGCATATTCCAAGGTGAAATACTTAAGATATCTAAGCAAGGTATTATTTCCTTTCATCATGGTGATAATAATTGGAATAGAGGATCTCCACCAGCATTTTGGGAGGTTTATCATAAAAAACCATCAACAGGCTTTATTATTCAAATATTAAACTCCGAGCTTGATGGTGGTACTGTTGTTTATAAGGGCAGCGTAACAACAAAGCGAACATATGTTGAGAATTTGGTAAGTTTATATAGTGAAAGCTATCCATGTCTATCTCATTTTATAATGAAAGAGGATTTTTCCGATAATTTTCAAAGTACTGTCTTTAGTAATCAGTTATTGAAAAAGCCCACGGTAATTCAGAGCCTAACATATATATATAAAGTTGTATTTGCATTTTTTAAACGCATTTTTGAATCAAGAATATTAAAGATAGGGGATAGATGGGGAGTTGCGTTTGTTCACTCTAAATGGGAAGTAGCTAGCTTAAGAAAAGGAGTTGTTATAAAGAATCCCACAGATCATTATTATGCTGATCCTTTTGTAATAACAAAGAATGATAAAACTATTTGCTATGTAGAAGATTATTCTCGGCAAGCAAAAAAAGGTTGTATATCGGCAATTGAAATATTTTCGAACGGGGAATACAAAATATTAGGGGAGATCATTAAAGAAGAATTTCATATGTCATTTCCTTATATTTTTGAATATGAAAATAATTTGTTTATGATCCCAGAAACCTCACAATCCAATTCAATAAGGCTATATCGATGTACAGATTATCCTATGAAATGGGAATACCAAGGTGATATTTTTAAAGATATTGATGCTGCAGATACTATGGTGTTTTTGTTTAATAATAAATGGTGGCTATTAACAAACACCAAGGGGCACTATGGAAATGATCATTGTTCTCGATTATTAGCTTTTTACAGTGACAGTCCAATTTCTGCAAATTGGACGCCTCATGAAAACAACCCGATAGTTTTTGATAGTAGAATTGCAAGAAATGGCGGTATTTTATTTTCCAAAAACGGTTTTGTTGTAAGAGGTAGGCAAAAACAGGATTTTAATGCATACGGAGCATCTTTAAGTTTATCCAAGATAATACAATTAACAAAGAATTCATTCATAGAAGAAAAAATTACCGATGTAAATCCAGAATTTTTTAAAAAAATTAAAGGTTGTCATCACATGCACGCAAATGATGAATACACAGTGTATGATTTCATGAAGCGTGAAGGATGGAAATGATCAAAAATGAAAACTATGACAGCATATGAAAAGTTAGAAAAAAAATTGTCAGAAAATCAAGCTACTTGGCTTGTCACCGGTGTTGCTGGATTTATTGGCTCTAATTTGTTAGAAAAATTACTAGTCCTTGATCAAAAAGTAGTGGGCCTAGATAATTGCGAAACAGGATACCAGCACAATATTCATCAGGCAATTGCAGATGCTGAACAAACTACAGGAAAATCATTAAGTAGCAATTTTAAGTTTATCGAAGGTGATATTAGAGAGTTAAAGGATTGCCAGCAAGCTTGTGATGGTATTGATTATGTGCTTCACCAAGCGGCATTAGGATCTGTGCCAAGATCAATCGAAGATCCTATTAATACTAATAGAGCCAACATAGATGGCTTTTTAAATATGTTAGTTGCCAGTAAAGATGCAAATGTTAAACGGTTTGTTTATGCTGCATCAAGCTCTACCTATGGAGACCATCCAGCCCTGCCAAAAGTGGAAGATACGATTGGAAACCCTCTAAGCCCTTATGCAGTTACTAAAGCCGTAAACGAGCTTTATGCAAGTGTTTTTGCGAAAACTTATGGTTTTAAGAGCATAGGCCTAAGATATTTTAATATCTTTGGAAAAAGACAAGACCCTAATGGTGCATATGCTGCAGTAATCCCAAAATGGGTGGCAGCCATCTTAAATAAAGATGATGTATTTATTAATGGTGATGGAGAGACTAGCAGAGATTTTTGTTATGTTAGTAACACGGTACAAATGAATTTACTTGCAGCAACTACTAACAATGAAGACGCGACTGATCAAATATACAACGTAGCTCTTAATGACAGGACAAGCCTTAATAAACTTTATCAAATGATTGAGGATAGGCTTATTCAGAGAACACAAGGGTTAAAAAAGAAAGCGCCGATTTATAGAGATTTTAGGCCGGGAGATGTTAGACATTCTCAGGCCAGTATTGACAAGGCGTATACATTATTAAACTACCAGCCAGAGTACATGATATCCGAGGGTTTGGATGAAGCGATGGACTGGTACGTTAATTCTCTAACTAAGTGAATGCAATTACAACTGGTGAAACATTTAAATTTTAATCTATTAAATCTTCTGATTAGAAAGAAGGATACCTAAATGAAAAATATTATCTGGATATTATGCGACTCTACAAGAAATTATGAAACAAATGCGGATGAAAGAGGTAAGCTTGAGGTGATGAATTCTTTTGCTGGAGATGCAATTGATTTTAGAAATGTAGTAACATCAGCGCCAAGTACTATAATGTCGCTATCATCAATGATGACAGCATTACCAGGCACGCTTCAAGCGCTTGACTATAATGGTTTTGTTTTTAATCCTGATTTCTTATCTTTCCCCCAAATATTAAGAAATAATGGCTATAAAACATATGGGTTATTTTCATGGAGCGATGGCAATGATTTCTTAACTAATATTTATGGAGATAATTGCTCTGAACTGCGTTCTGGTTTGAACTTAAACAATAGAATGCTTTCTAACGAAGAGCAGATAGAATCATTTTATAAATTTATAAATAGTGAAAAAGTTGATGATGATTTCTTTTTTTGGCTTCATCTAGATTGTAGAAATGATTATGATCTGTCTAAAAAGGTAGAGCAGGTACTTGATGAGCTTAAGCGTAAAAATATCTATGATGATTCTATAATTGTTTTAGGTTCTGATCACGGGTACCCAGATCCCTCAAGAAATATACCTTTTGAGGAAATGAGAAAGTACGGACATGATTTGTTAATGTATGATGATAATATTCTAACACCACAATTATTAAAGCTGCCCGGGGTTGAATCTAAAATATTTGAAGAGACGATTTCAACTTTAGACTTATCTTTAACAATCTTGGACTATTTAGGTCTATTTACTGAGCAGCATAAAAATAACCTTCAGAAAATAGACTTTAGTGGTAAAAGCCTTTGGAAAAATATAACTAATAATTCTGAGATTGCAGAAAGAATGTTTAGAGTCGATAATAGATTTATATTTCAAAATCAATCCGCAACTGCATTGAGGAGTAACAACTATAAATACATAGAGTCATTTTATAAGTCAGATGGAGAATTTTTTGATTTGCTTAAAGACCCAAAAGAGCAAATTAACCTTATTAATCAAAAAGAGTACAAGTCTATTATTGATAATTATAAGAATATAATGGAAGGCAATAATGACTTCGTATTAGAATATCATTTAAATAATTTATCTAAAAAGCTATCTAAAGATTTCGATCTAAATAAGGGTTTTATTTTAATTGGTGACTTTAACAAAAATGTTATAAAAGTTTTCCAAGGCTTATTTGATGGTATTAAACGTATAGAGCCAGCAGGTATTGATAAAAAACTATATAAAAATATATCAATATATATGTCTAAAGCTGTTAGTAAAAATCCGTATATTTTGTCATTTCCAGTCACCAAAGATCACAAGATGAATACTGAAATTGTTAAACTTGTAAAAAATTATGCAAATAAAGGTAAAGATATCGTTTATCTTAACTATAACTTCAATGTAATTAAAAAGCCTAGACATTGGATTTTTAATATCTTAGGAAAGCCAATTCAATATTATTATGTTTTTTTGGCGGATCCCAAAACGGCATGGATAAATTTTAAAATTGATGTTAAGAAAGTTTTAAAATATATTTCTAATAAATAGTTTAATGCTTACATATGCTTTTTCATCTACTCTGATGCCTTGCATATGCTCTTTAATGGCATTGATAATTTGTTCTTCAGTTTAACATTTCTTTATTGTGAGAACTCCAACCCATTAGGTTAATTGGAAATCTCATCGAGATCATGGTTCAATTTTTGAGGGAGAGCTCAATATGAATAGAGTTTTTTTAAAAAATATCTTTACATTGGTTAGTGGAACAGCAATTGCACAATTAATAGCCATATTGGCTATACCAATATTAACAAGATTGTACAGCCCTGAAGATTTTGGGTTATTGGCAACTGTTGTAACGATTTCAGCCTTTGTAGCTACGTTCAGCACATTGTCATATGAATCTGCCATTGTCTTAGAAGGAGATCGGCCAGATGCAATGAGCTTGGTAAAATTATGCTTCATGTTGGCTTTTGTTATATCTATAGCAGCAGGGTTGCTATCGTTGGTATATTTTGGAATTGAAAATTGGCCTTTATCTCTTTTTTCAATGTTTACTGCTTTACTCCTTAGTTTTTCAAATATCTGGTGGGCATATGCCAACATGCTAGTCATGTATAAAGTAATTTCGAAATCTCAAATAATAAAATCATTGATTGTTGTTCTAAGCCAGCTATTAATAGCTAACTTTTATATTTCTGAATATGGTTTAATTATAGGCAACATTACTGGAATACTTATATCAGTTATTGTACTGTTCGCAACATTTGATATTGCAAGGGTTTTTAAAGAGTCTAATTATGATTCTATCAAAAGAGTTATAAAAAAATATAAAGCTTTCCCTTTTTATACTGCCCCACAAAATTTAACTGGGTATTTTCTAGACAATTTCCCTATTTTTATAATAGGGTTTCTATACAGTCCAGCCACACTTGGTTTTTATTTTTTATCAAAGAAGATGGTTCAAATACCAGGAGGCATTTTAGGCGCAGCCGTCAAACGAGTATTTTATAGAGAAGCTGCTATATTAACAGATAATGGCAAGTTCCTTGAACTCAAGGCTTTGTATAAAAAAATGGTACTTTATTTATCTTCTATTATTTTTGTTCCTATATTACTTATGTTTATGTATTCATTAGATATTTTTGTTTATATATTTGGAAGCGAATGGTCTGAATCAGGTAATTATGCAAAATGGATGGTGCTATCCTTTGGCGCCTTATTTGTAATGGCTCCCACTAGAGTTTTGTTTTTGATTTTTAAAAAACAAAAACAATTACTCGGTCTTGATTTGGGGATAGGAATATTATCTTCTTCTTCCTTTGTTATTGTTAATTACTACTTCAGTTTACTTGATGCTGTAGCTGTTTTTTCGACGATCACAGCTATTTGCTATATATTAATTATTGTAGGATGGTTTGTATTTTTTAAGAAAAATAAATTTTTAAAATTGACTCTATAAATATGAAAGCAATATTTTTTCACGATATTAAACTGATTAATTCCAACGAGACTCTTTATTCAACTGGCGGTTTTAACAAAACGAAAGTGGATGAATATGGTAAGTGGTTTTCAAGCATTACGCTGGCAACTAGATGTAAAGAAGAAAATATTGAGAGTGGCGTACCTGTTTTGGTTGGAAATATTAGTTCAAAATTGCCATTCTTAAAAATAGACAACCTATCTACAATTAATGTCAGAGCATATCTAGACTCCTGTAAAAAAATCAATAATGCATTGATTGATGTGGATGTTGCAATTGTAAGATTGCCTTCTACGATTGGCCTTTTAGGTTATACCCTTTCAAAAATAAACAAAAAAAAGATAATAGTCGAAGTTGTTGGTTGTCCGTGGGAGAGCCTTTACAATTATGGCGGAATAATTGCAAAAATTGCAGCCCCTCTGATGTTCCTCTTAACAAGAGTTGCTGTGCATTATTCACAAAATACTATTTATGTTACAAATAAATTTTTGCAGAAAAGATACCCATCGAAATACAAGAATTCGGTAGGATGCTCAGACGTTGTTATTGAGGTAGATCCTCAGGTTTATCTAGAAAGGCTGGAATATATTAAAACACTCCCTGATCGCAAAATAAGAATCGGAATAATGGGTGCTCTCGGTTCTGAATACAAAGGGTTTGATCAATTATTCAAATGCGCAAGTATTCTTGAAAGAAAATTTCCTGGAAAGTATGACATTGATATTGTTGGTGGCGGTGATGGTTCTAAATTGAGAGAATCAATAGAAAGGTTAGGTCTTGGAAAGATTGTTAATATTGTGGGCACACTTTCACACCCAGTTGGTATCAATAAATGGCTTGATTCGATTGATATATACGTGCAGCCAAGTAAAACAGAAGGATTGCCAAGAGCTGTTATTGAAGCTATGAGCAGAGGGTGTGCATGCATTGGCTCAACTGCTGGAGGAATACCAGAATTGCTGGAGAGTGACTTTGTTCATCAGCAAGAAGATGTTGATACGTTTACGTCACTAATTATTAAAGCATCAAAAGAGGAAGCTCTCGTAAAGCTATGCAAGAGAAACATTAAAGAGTCGGAAAAATACACAGTGACGAGTTTAGACAGAAAGAGAAGTGAGTTTTACAGGAGATCATTTTATGATAAAACAGAGTAAAAAAGATATGAAATCGAAATCAAAAATTGTTCGCTATGCCTTAATAATAAGACCTTTTGTTGTTGGATTTTGGAGGTATACACCTAAGTATATTTCTAAATTTTTAATGTCGCTGTTTAGAAATGGTGAGTCTAGTATTTCTTTTGCAATTAGATATTTATGCATACAACGACTTGCATCATCTTGTGGAGAAAAAGTCATAATATTTCCTTACGTTATTATAAAAAATTATCATAATCTAAGTGTTGGAAATAATGTCTCTATTCATGAATTTACATATATTGATTCATTTGGAGGAATTTCAATAGGTAATGATGTAGCTATTTCTCATAATATATCGATGATAAGTTTTGATCATGACATTAGTAACATAAATGATAATCATAAAGATTCAGGTTCAATACCTGGTAAAATTAGTATTGAAGATAATGTATGGCTTGGTGCGGGCAGTAGAATTCTTAAAGACGTTACAATCAGAACTGGAAGCGTTGTTGGTGCAGGCTCTGTTGTTACTAAAGATTGTCCGGCCAATACTGTTTTTTGTGGAGTGCCTGCAAAGCCAGTTAAATCAATGCTTAATCATAATAACTAGAGTAGTTTATGACGTATAGTAAGTTTAAATATTTAATTTTTTCCGATTTGTATAGAATTACTAATAAAGTAAGTATCTTGACTTTATTTCGTTATATTCTTGCGGGTAAGGCTTACAAGTATACATTTTGGATGAGGGTTTGTAGCTATTCCTATAGCAATAATTTTCTTAAGTTTACTTTATTTCCATTTGCAAGAATCATTCTTAATCATTATGTATATAAATTTGGTATATCGATATCTCATCATGCTCAGATTGGAAGCGGCTTTTATATTGGCCACTTTGGCGGAATTGTGATCAATCCAAAGAGCGTGATAGGAAAAAACTGTAATATTCAGCAAGGTGTTACGATTGCACAGTCAAATAGAGGTGCAAGAAAAGGGTTTCCAATTTTAGGAGATAATGTCTATATAGGTCCAGGAGCTAAAATAGTAGGCGCAATTTCAATAGGCAATAGCGTGGCGATTGGATCGAACTGCGTGGTTACAAAAGATGTTCCTGACAATTCAGTAGTTGTTGGCGTTCCTGGAAAAGTAATATCCGATAAAGGATCAGAAGGTTATATTAATAGAGTTGATTATGACAATAAAATAAATCACTAATCGCTGTGCATATGAAAAAAGTAAGCGTTATAAAAATTGGATTGTATTTTTTATTATCAGCTTCTCTGATTGCTTATTTCGTTTCAAAAATTGAACCAACACATGGAGCGCTATCTGGAATGTTGCTGAGTTTCGTTTTCTTAAGCATTGTTCTCTTTTATGTTTGGATAAAAATTTATAATAAAAACATGACTTTCATGTCATTAACGCCTATTTTTATTATTGGCTATGTAAATGTTTTTTTTCTATTTTCTATTTTGCGTTTAATTAATACAGATGTATTAGGAGCATTTGAGAGTTTTCTTTATTATGATATAACTAGAATCGACACCCCATTAAGTCTCTCCACGATTGGTTTAATCTCCTTTTTAATAGGGGTTACAAAAGTAAAAAGACCAGCCAAACAAAGCTTAGCGCAAAAAGATTTTTCAAAGAATTATAAATCTAATAAAAGCATCTTTTTCATTGTTACTATTGCATATATAACTTTTGGAGCATTTCTAGTTTCCACCCCATCTTATATATCTGGCCTTTACGGTATTGAAACTAGCGCTTTATCTAGATATCTTTTTACCTTTTTTAATTGGTTTTTTTATTCTGCTGTAATTTTGAAGATTTTTTCTTACTCTCAGGTCGAAATGAAAAATTTAAATTTTTTTCAATATATATCAAGTTTTGGGTACTTATTACTAACTTTGATCATGATGTATATGCTTATGTCAGTATATACAGGTGATCGTGGTCCTTTAATATCAGTTACATTAGCAATTGTAGGTTTTTTCTATGCAAGAAAAAAAAATATCAGCTTAAAAACATTTCTAATCATTATAATACTTGGTGCTTTTGTTCTTACAATCATTGCCGAATCAAGAACGAGGACTTTAGCCGATGGTTATGTAGACAGGGTAATTAATACAACAGAACAAACTGGCTCAATATATTTTGAGACTCCAACCCTCATAGATTCTTTTATAAATCTAGCAACTTCTGAAAGATCATTAAATCATGTTGTTTTGCAGGTTCCAGAAGTATATGACTATCAGTATGGAGTTAATCAGTTTCAGTATTTATTGTCTGCAATCCCCGGCCTAGGAGGGTTATTTTTTAATGTTGCTTTAGATGGAGATATAAAAAGACAGGGGTCTGCAATGTTTACCTCTTACTTAATTCAAGTAGAATTTTTAGATCGTGATATAGATTATGGGGATGGTACAACAATTATTTCAGATTTGTATCTTGACTTTGGATGGATTGGCGTAATGTTATTTATGTTTGCTTTTGGGAGGTTGTTATCAAGGTATGAAGGAGTATTGACGGGTTCTACTGAGATAAAAATACTACCATTTATATTTATAATATTTTATTTCTCTCAATCATTATATCTCGCTAGATCGGCATTACTTTTGGAGATTGGAACTGTAATAATGATTTATGTAATTATCCAGATTAATCATGTTTTTCTATTTCGTGAAACAATAAAATGAAAAATAGAACTCTATTTATTGTTTCATCTTTGGAAGTTGGGGGTGTAGAAATGTACTTGCTACGATTCCTTACACTTTTTAATAATAAATTAAATTCAGTTGTATTATGCAGGAAAGGCAAAAGAGGAACTCTTGCAGATGATTATGAAGAGTTAGGTGTTAATATTGAGGTCAAGCATATTGATTACATGTCATTTAATGATCACTTTTGGTTCTATTCGTATTTAAAAAGAAATAATTTTGATGCCATTTGCGATTTTTCAGGTGATTTTTCTGGACTTATTTTGTTGATAGGAAGAATTATAGGCATAAAAAAACGCATAACTTTTTATCGTGAAAGTGAACATCAATTTAAGAAATCTATACTGAAGTCAATTTATGCAAAAATTTCAAATTATTTAGTTAAAAATAATTCAACTGCAATCCTTTCGAATTCAAAAGTTTCTTTAAACAACTTTCATCCTAAATGGAATCTAGATGACAATAAATATAAAGTGATTGGTAATGGAATTCCATATATTGAAACTTCCAATAAGGATCGCAATTTAAATAGACAGGAGCTGAATATACCTAAAGATTCAATCATTATAGGGCATCTTGGAAGGTATGTAGCTGCAAAGAATCATGGTTATATCCTTTCAGTTGTTGATCCCATTGTTCAAAAATATCCTAATGTTTATTTTCTTCTATATGGTAAAGGTGTCAAGGGCGCGGTTAACGAAATTTCAAGGAATTCTTTGCACAAAAATCATATTCTTGCTCCGGGTGTGTGCACTAATTTGACTAGTTTTTTTTCAACAATAGATCTTTTTGTTTTTCCTTCAATTAATGAAGGTCAGCCCAATGCATTATTGGAAGCTATGATTTCTAAAACCCCAGTAATTGCAAATAGCATAGAATCTGTAAAAGAAGTAATTCCTGATGAGGCTTCCATAGCCCTATTTGATGGCTCTTTAAATAACTTTCAGACGAAAATTGAGGCATTTTTAAATATAAAAAAATCAAGAAATTTCTACGATCTTAGTTTAGTTAGCAATAAGGTAAGAAAAAATCATTTGCCAGAAAAAAAGTTTGAAGAATTCTTCGCTGAGTTAACCATATAAAAATTATGAAATTTCTTATAATCTCAAACTATTCTTACTCTTTAGTAAATATGCGCGGACATCTTATTTCTCAATTAAAAGAAAATAATACTTTTGTAATGGCTGCCTCGCCAGATTTATGTGAAAGATCAAAACATTTGGAAGCAATGTTGGACAAGCACATACCCATTAGAATTAAGAGGAGTTCGATTAACCCTATTGCTGATATTTTAACTTTTTTTGATTTATGTAAATTAATTTATAAAAATAAACCTGATGTGGTTTTAGCATATACAATTAAGCCTATTATTTGGGGAGGTCTTGCATCTAGAGTATTTAATATTAGATTTAATGCTCTTATTACAGGTTTAGGGTACTCTTTTCAAGGCGGCTCTTATTTAAAAAAATTGCTGTTAGTTTTAGTTTCTAATCTTTATAAGTCTGCATTAAAAAAATCTTGCTCAGTAATGTTCCAAAATACTGACAATATGATGGAGTTTAATGAAAGAGGTATAGTTGATAAAAATAAATGTCACGTTGTTCCTGGCTCGGGTGTTGATCTTGATCATTATAAAATCGAAGAGCTTCCAAAGTCTTCAAATATAGTATTTTTATGCATAGGTAGACTCTTAAATGCAAAAGGAATTCGTGAATATGCAATTGCAGCGAAAATTGTTAAACAGAAATATCCGAGGGTAAAATTTTTATTGGTGGGTGATTTAGATCCATCACCAGATGGTATTGATGTATCAGAAGTTAATTCATGGGCCAAGTCTGGAAGTATTGAATATTTAGGACCCGTAAATGATGTTAGAAAAGTTATAGAAAAATGTCATGTTTTTGTATTACCTTCATACCATGAAGGACTCCCCAGAAGCACACTTGAGGCCATGTCAATGGGAAGAGCTATTTTGACTACTAATTCCGTGGGATGTAAAGAAACAGTTATTAATGGTGTTAATGGTTTTACAGTTCCTGTAAAAGATGAAAAGATATTGGCGCAAAAAATGATTTGGTTTATTGAAAATAATGGTTTGATTAAAGATATGGGTATTGCCAGTCGTCGAATTGCAGAAGAAAAGTTTGACGTGCACGAGGTTAATAAACAGATGATTAAAATTATGGACCTAAACGTCTAATTTTCCTATGTATAGGCTTGTTAATGTATTATTTATTCTTTAAAAGATTTCTTGATATTGTGCTATCTGTTGTAGCTATAGTTATTACGCTACCTTTTTTATTAATAATATCAATTATGATTCGACTCGATTCCCCAGGCCCAATCATATATAAAGGAATTAGGTCTGCTGTCAATAGAGAGGTTTTTCAAATATATAAATTTCGAACTATGGTGGATAATGCAGAAAAGAAAGGTGGCTTTTCTACTGCGAGTAACGATGAAAGGGTTACTAAAGTTGGACAATTTTTAAGAAAATATAAGCTTGATGAGCTGCCACAATTTTTTAATGTACTTAGTGGTGAAATGTCACTCGTCGGGCCAAGACCTCAGGTTTTGTACTACACAAGTAAATACACAGATAAAGAAATTTTGATTCTTTCTGTTAAACCAGGAATAACAGATTTGGCATCATTATATTTTTCTAGCATGGATCAAACTTTAGGGGATATTGATGTAGATAATAAATATGAAACTGAGATCGAGCCAATCAAAAATATACTTCGCATCCGTTACGTTCAAGAGCGCACATTTCTTATGGATGCTCGTATTCTAATAGAAACAGCATGTAATCTACTGGGTGTTCAAAACATAACAAGGTTAAATATCAAGCCATGACAATAGAAACAAAACTATCTCCAATTTGTTTCGGCTGTGAGCCGCTTGGAGGAACTGATTGGGGTGATGTTGAAATTGATGATATAAAAAATGCAATTCATAAATCTCTTGATTTAGGTATAAATTTTTTCGATACAGCTGGGATTTACGGCCTCGGCTTATCTGAAGAGAGGCTATCAAAAATTTTAGGAGAGCAAAGGCATGATGTTATTATTGCAACCAAAGGTGGGCTTTCATGGAAAAATAATGAGACATCTACGCGTGCCATTGTGACTCGAGATAGCTCACCCAAAGCTATAAGGAGGGATGTAGAAAGTAGTTTAAAAAGATTGCGCCTTGAAGTATTACCCATTTTTTTTGTGCACTGGCCAGATGACAATATATTAATTAAAGAAACTTTTAGTGAGCTTATGAAACTTAAGGATGAAGGTAAGATAAAATCTATAGGTTGTTCTAATTTTTCTTCAAAGCAAGTACAGCAAGCTTGTAGCGTTTCTCAAGTAGATTATCTGCAGATGCCAGTAAATATTCTTGACAGGCCAATAAATAAAAATATTTCAGATATTTGTTTTACGAATGAGATTAAAATCATTGCTTATAACGCATTAGCAAATGGCCTACTTACTGGAAAGTATGATAAAAATTCTATATTTCCGATAAATGATAGACGCTCAAGATTACCTTTATTCAAAGGTAGCCAGTATCTTCATGCATTAGATCAAATTGAAAATTTAAAAATTGAAGCGGCTAAAAAAAATATTAGTTTATTGCAATATGCAATTAAATGGCCATTAATGCAAAAAAATGTACATTCTGTTATTCTTGGGATAAAAAATCCTAAGCAAATTGAAGATAATTGGGCTTCAATTTCTTAGTTAAACTTTACTAATTTTACCTGGAAATATAAATGAAAAATGATTTAAAAGACCTATCTAATCCAGAAAAGTGTCATGGTGCGGTTTCAATCGCTAATCAAGATATTGGCTCATTAAAACCTATGTTGAAATCAATGCTTCTAATTAGAAAGGCTGAACAGCATTTGGCCCTTGGTAGAAAGAATGGATTAATTGGTGGCCCGGTTCATCTGGGTGTAGGTCAAGAAGCAATTGCAGTCGGCATCTCGCAAAACCTAAAAAGTACGGATTACATTTTTGGTGCGCATCGTTCTCATTCTCATTTGCTTGCGTTAAATCCTGATTTTTATAGATTATTTGCAGAAGTGTTGGGTAAAGAAACTGGATTTTCCAAAGGCATGGGAGGGTCAATGCATCTATACGATCAACAAAATGGTTTTTATGGATCGGTACCTATTGTTGCGGGTACGGTGGCTTTAGCCTTAGGTGCGGCAATAGCTGCTAAACTCCAAGAAACAGATCATATAGGTCTAGCATATATTGGAGATGGGGCAGTAGAAGAGGGTGTAGTTCATGAGTCATTTAACTTAGCAAAGATTCAAGATGCTCCAATGTTATTTGTGATTGAAAATAATTTATTTGCAAGCCATATGAATATTTCACTTAGACAGCCAAGCGATATGATTTCAAGATTTGCAGTTGCTAATGATATCCCCTACAAATTAGTAGATGGGAATGATGTTGTTGCTATTGCTAAAGCCTCTAAAGAATTAATTGATGATATTCGTTCTGGAAAAGGTCCTGCGCTAATAGAGTTGGTTACTTACCGATGGTATGGGCATGTTGATTGGAGAGATGATGTGGATGTGGGTGTTGAGAGGTCTCTCGATGATATTGAAAATTGGAGAAAAAGAGATCCTATTAAGCGTTTGTCTAAAGCAATGATTGATGCTGAAATGTGGTCTCAAAATCAAGAAGTGGATTTAAATAATGAACTTGAAGAAAGTATGAAATCTGCCTGGGATAAGGCAATGAGTGATCCTTATCCGTCATCTGATGCAACTTTAAAATATGTATATGCGGAATCTAAAAATGACAGTTAAAAAACATAATTACGGTACTGCTATCTTGGCAGCGTTTGAATATTTATTAGAAAAATATCCTGAGGTTTTTGTAATTGGACAAGGGCTATGGAGTCCTTGGTATGTGGGAAACTCAATGACAGATTTAGATAAAAAGTTTGGCATTAAGCGTATTATTGATACTCCAGTTTCAGAATCCGCGTGCACAGGTGCTGCAGTTGGAGCATCGCTTGCTGGAATGAAACCTATTGTAGTTCATCCGCGTATGGATTTTATGCTTTATGCAATTGACCCCATAGTTAATCAAGCTGCTAAATGGTCTCACATGTTTGGTGGGCAGGCACATCCTGGAGCGACAATTAGATGTATTATTAATCGTGGAGGTGAGCAGGGCGCACAACACTCACAAGCGTTGCATGCATGGTTTGCCCACGTTCCCGGTCTTCGTGTTGTTATGCCGTCAACTGTCTCAGATGCCCGAGATTTATTGATAGCCTCTGTTTTATGTAAAGATCCAGTTATGTACATTGATGATAGATGGTTATACGAGCAGGAGGATGATTTATCTCCAGTAGTTGAACTTGATTTATTATCACAAAGACCAATGATTACTCAAGATGGCTCAGATATTACTATTGTTTCATCGGGCCATACTTCCCTGCTTGCAAGAGAGGCTGCAAAACAACTTGATAGTAAAAATATATCGGCAGAAGTTATTGATATAAGAATATTAAATCCACTTGATGCTGATGTAATTATTAACTCTGTTAAAAAGACTAGAAGATTTTTAGTTATTGACTCTGGTTGGCTATCAGGCGGTTTTTCAGCAGAGATTATTGCTAAAGTTCTAGAAAAATTACCTGTTGATTCTTTGTTAATACCACCTGTTAGGATGGCTTTGCCAGATGCGCCAGCACCAACTTCGCGAGTCCTTGAAAAGGATTATTATATTTCCACCAATGACATAGTGAAAAGAGCTACTGATTTGTTTTAAACCCGATACATAATTTATAAAGGGGAGATTGGTATTTTTAATTTACTGTATAGATTAAGATTAAAGACTTTATGAAAATTTTAGTAACAGGTGGGGCTGGTTACATTGGCTCCCATACTTGTATCGAACTGATTAAAGCTGGCTTCGAAGTAATTGTGGTTGACAATCTATGCAACTCCTCCTTTGAGTCTTTAAAGCGTGTAAAAATTCTGGCTGATTGTGATATACCTTTTTATAACGTGGATATATGTGATAAACCCGCACTAATAAAGGTATTCAAAAAACATTCAATTGATGGAGTAGTTCATTTAGCAGGATTAAAGGCGGTAGGAGAATCAGTTGAGAAACCTATTAAATATTATAATACTAATGTAGGCGGCACATTTATTTTAACAGATGTGATGTGTGAGTTTAATTGTAAGACTATTGTCTTTAGTTCTTCTGCTACAGTGTATGGTGATCCGCAAACTGTCCCAATTAAGGAAAACTCTCCATTGTCAGCAAAGAACCCATATGGAAGATCAAAATTAATGATTGAAGAGTTTTTTCAAGATATATTCGCGACAGACGATAGTTGGCGTATAGCCTTATTAAGGTACTTCAATCCTATTGGTGCCCATAAAAGTGGATTAATTGGCGAAGATCCGAATGGTGTTCCAAATAACTTAATACCCTATATCTCACAAGTAGCAGTTGGTAAATTAGAAAAGTTAAGTGTTTTTGGTGGGGATTACGACACGCCAGATGGAACAGGTGTGCGTGATTACATTCATGTAGTAGATTTAGCTAAGGGCCATGTCAAATCTTTGCAAGCATTAAAAAATAAGCCGCAAGTATTTATTGTAAATTTAGGAACAGGTAAGGGATTTTCTGTACTTGAAATGATAAAGGCTTTTGAGAAAGCTTCGAAAAAAAAAATACCTTATCAAATTGTTGATAGAAGATTAGGCGATATAGCAATTTGTTATGCTGATCCTACTTTTGCGAAAGAAAAAATAAATTGGAAGGCAGAATACGAGCTTAATGAGATGTGTGAAGATACTTGGCGTTGGCAGTCATTAAATCTAGATGGATATCCAAGGTATAAGTAATATTAGATTGAATTGAGACTGTGGGGATTTTACTCTTATCATTTTTTTAAGGACGCCACTGTGTCTTTGTTTATTCGACACGATGAGGGTTATAATCTGTTAATAAGTTATTTTTATTATACTTTTTGAATTTTTTATGAAAAACCTTTTTTACGAAACGAAGGGGGGGCTTTGACAAATGCAAATATTGATACCAGCAGCGGGAATGGGGAAGCGTCTAGGGACGGAGACTGCCCATAAAACCAAAGCAATGGTTGAGGTGGATGGAAAGACTCTGATAGAACGATGCCTAGATATCGCTGTAAAGCACCCAATAGACAGAATTATTTTAGTTGTTGGGTATCAGAAGGAAAAGCTAAAAAACTTCCTGGGTGAAAGTTATAAGGGGGTTGATATCATCTATGTGGAAAATAATGACTATGCTACTACTAATAATATCTACTCTGTTTTCTTAGCCAAAGACCATCTGTGCGAAGACGACACTATATTGATTGAAAGTGATTTGATATTCGAGCCCAGAGTATTTGAAATGATTATTAATAATCCAACTGAAGATTTAGCCTTGGTAGATAAATATAAAACCTGGATGGATGGCACTGTTGTAAAAATAAGCGATGATTTCTCGATAAGTCATTTTATTTCTAAAGCCGATTTTAATTATATTGATATAGATGAATATTATAAAACTGTAAATATTTACAAGTTTTCAAAGCAATTCCTAAACAATTTTTATGTGCCTTTCCTGGAGGCTTATGCAAAGGCTCTTGGTAATAATGAGTATTATGAACAAGTGCTTAAAGTAATTGTTAATTTAGATGAGAAACATTTAAAAGCCCTGCCTCTTAATGGTGAAAAATGGTATGAGGTAGATGATGCTCAAGATCTTGACACTGCTAATTTAATTTTTGCAGCACCGGAGGAACGTTATAAACTACTTTCACAAAGATATGGTGGTTTTTGGCGATTTAACCACCTTAAAGACTTTTGTTATCTGGTCAACCCCTTCTTTCCACCTGAGTCCTTAAGTAATGAGCTTAAGTATAGTCTGAATCGTCTTGTACAGTCATATCCTTCAGGAGAGAAGGTTCAAGCAATGCTTGCGGCCAAAATGTTTGATATTCCTACCACTCATATTGTTCTTGGTAATGGCGCTGCTGAATTAATCGAAATTATAACGAAATCTCTAAAAGGGAGATTTGGTTTATATGGCCCTACTTTTGAAGAATATACGGCTAGATTTAAAGATATAGATCTTAGAGTTCCAAAGAACGAGGGCTTTAGATACGGAAAAGATGATGTTATCTCTTTAGCTAATGAAAATGATGGAGTCATACTGATTAATCCTGATAATCCCTCAGGCAATTTCATCCCTTATCAAGAAATAATAGATATATTAGAAGATTTACATACTAAGGGTAAGTATCTGGTATTAGATGAGTCATTTCTTGATTTTGCTGAAAATGGCTTTGATTCTTCCGTACTCAATACCTCTGACTTAGAACGGTTTCCAAATTTGGTTGTCATTAAAAGCATTGGAAAGAGTTATGGAGTTGGTGGGCTCAGGTTAGGAGTTTTAGCAAGCTCAAATATAGATCTTGTAAAAAGTGTAAAGTCTCACATACCTGTATGGAATATCAACTCGATCGCTGAATTTTATATGCAGATTATTGGTAAGTACGAGTCTGAGTATCAGGCAGGCTGCATAAAACTTATACAAGCCCGAAACCAGTTAATGAAAGATTTGCAAGAAATAGATTATTTGAAACCGTATGAATCGCAAGCGAATTATATTTTTTGTAAAGTAGTTGGAAAAGATGCTGGTCTATTGGCTTCAGATCTTTGTAACAAATATTCTATCCTCATTAAAGACTGTTCAGGAAAAGGTAGTGTAGATGGTGATTATATTCGTGTTGCAGTAAGAGATACTCGTGACAATGAAGCTTTAATATCAAGCCTTAAAGCCTTGTCTTAGTTTATTCAATCTATTTGGTCAGGATTTATATGCGTCATTTGGAACTGATAAGCATGGAACGAATACAAGAAACTGAAGAGCATGATGCTGCTGCCGCTGCTCGTCTTGCAGAAGCGATTCTTGAATTGGGTTTTTGGACAGTCCCAATTGCAATTGAGCGCTCTTCGCTAGCAATTATGGATGGCCACCATCGTCTAAAAGCGGCTAAACTATTGGAATTTGTAAGAGTTCCATGCTTGCTTATGGATTACTATAAAAGCGGTGTAGTATTAACTTCTTGGCGAAGCGACTATAATATTGAAATTGCTGATGTTTTTTCGATGATTAATGCCAACAAGAAGTTTCCATATAAAACTACTCGGCATTTATTTTATCCTCCCATAAAAGAAATATCAGTGCCATTAAGTTTGCTTTATTGATTTCAAGAGCCCAAATCAACTATCGTTAACCTGTAACTATATAATCTTACCTAGCTTCAAATATTTTTATTTAATGGATCTATTTTAATGAGTATATTTAATTCTTTCATAAACATTTTTGTTCAAACTTTTTATCGTTATAAATTAATAATTTCATCTATTATATTCTTTATACCGTTTGCTATAAATTTCTTTAATGATTATATGTTGTTACATAGTAAGCTCTATTTTTATAATATTTTGTTGTCTTATTTTGTCTTGTTTATGTTTCTCTCTATTCAAGGAAAATTAGGTATTATTACAAGGCTATTACTAGGCCTTTTATTTTTTATAAACTTATCATCTTCACTAGTTTATGATGGAATTTTAAGTATTGGTGCATTTTCATCATTGATTGAAACCGGCCAAGTCGAAGCTTTAAATTTTTTAAGACAATTCGGTATTTTAAATTTTTTTATTTCAGCACTAATAAGTTTTTTATTTATTTTTTCTACAATTAAATATAGTGCTAATTATTTTAAAAAGGAGATGCTTTTTGTCAGTTTTGTCTTTGTTTTAATATGTCCATTTCTATTTTTTGATTTAAGTGATAACAAAAACTTTTCTTCTAGGTTTAAAGAAAGTCCAGTTCAGGCATTTGGTTTACTCTATCGAGGGTCAATATTTCATCCAATCACTCTTACTTTTAGATATCTAGAAGAAGTTTCTGTGATCAATCAGCCTGAAATTACAAAACTGCCTGAGAATATTAACTTAGGAATAACTTCAGTATATGATTCTGTATATTTAATACTTGGTGAGTCAGCCTCAAAAAATCATTATTCTTTTTATGGATACGAATATCCAACAAGCCCGCTTTTAGATTTAAAAAAGAAAAATCCAAATCTGATCTGGCTTGATGATGCAATATCGGTTTCTCCTATAACTCGTTATTCGCATAAGAAAATTTTAACATTATCTAAATCAAATTCTTCTTTAAAGAAGAATTACATGAGTATTATCACGGCAGCAAAATTAAAGGGTTTTGATACCTCTTGGTTTTCTTCACATCCACAGCATGGATTAACAAATTTTATGACCTCAAAAATTGCACGATCATCTAATAAATTCATCTTCGATAGTAATGATGACTATATTTTTGAACAAATCATAAAAGACCTTGATAGCGATAAAAAAAATTTTACTATTCTTCATTTATTTGGATCACATTTAAAATATGAAAATTACTTCGAGCAAGATTTCAAACATATGAATGCTTTGGGGAGTAAAACATCAGAATATGATGCAACTATTATGAAAACTGATAAGCTCCTTAATAATCTTATTGAGATGATAAGTCTTTCTGATAAAAAAATATTATTAGTTTACTTATCAGATCATGGTGAGGTTGTTGGACATGGTCACGGACTTTCCATTTCCTCAAAAGATCAGTATAAGGTTCCTTTTTTTATATATGACACAACTGAAGAAGCAAAACATAGTAAATTTTTCTTTGATTCATTTAATTTTGATCGAAAAAAAGTTTTCAATACGCAATTTACAGCAGATTTTATATTTTATTCTCTTGGATACGAATACAAATATATAGACAAGAAAGATGCTCACAAAGTACTTAATGCCTATGGAGAATTAAAAGAATATAATCTTATGCAAGATTTGTATTTTAATGAATCAAGACCGAAATAATTAGGATGAAAAGAATTAATAAATATTTAATAACTTTAATTTTTTTTATAGTTATTTTTTTTCTATTTATTAAATATTTACCATATAACCCTTATAGCTGCGAACTGAAAGAGACTGATATTAAACTTCATAACTTTCTTCGGCAAAGAGACTTACCTTCTAATATTTATGTCCATTCAACAAATTCACCAACCAGACTAGTAGAATATGCTAAATATTATAAAAATTTTGAAGTTGATATATATATCGATAGGAATAATTTAGATATTTTTCATTTCCCTGAACATATTTCGATTAATTTTTCTTTTCGAAATTTAATTAGCCTACTAGATGATCCAAAAGAACATGATTATTGGTTAGATGTTAAGAATCTTGACTCATCAAATGTTAATGATCTAGTAACAAATATTAACGCAATTAAGGAAGAATCTTCACTAAGCATTGATCAATTTCTTATAGAATCTAGAAATCTTGCAGTTTTAAAAATATTAAATGAAGAAGGATTTAATACTGCATTTTATTTACCTAAAAGCATTTTCTCCAATTCAGACTGTTCAAGTCCTAAAGATCTAGAATTCATTGCAGATAAAATAAATATAATTGAACCTGTATATATTTCTTTCCCATTAACATTTGAAAGTGAGGTTCATTCTTGTTTAATTCCAATTACTGGAAATGTTCCCATGATCAGTTGGGCAAATTCAGTTGAATATATATTTTCTGGAAGAACAAAAGAATATAAAAAATTTATGGTAGATCATGCACTTGTCACTGATCTAAGATCACAAAATAAAACTATGCATTTTTTGGCTTCCCATTATTCAGATTTTAAAATAAAAACTTCATCTCTCTTTTGTAGTATTAAAAAAAATTCTTTCTATCAATAGTATAATAATTAAAAAAACTGATTCTTATGATTAAATTTAATAACCTAAGTCAAGAAGTTCCATATTTAATTTTTAAAGAACATTACGATAGGGCTATGAATGCGGAACAAAAAAATATTGAAGTTATTGCTATTTCATCCTACAACAAAGAAGAGGCAGAAGTAGATTCAAGATTTGTAAATCTCAAGTTTATTGACCATAAACAGTTTATTTTTTTTAGTAATTATAATTCTCCCAAATCAATCGCTTTTGATTCTCATAAACAAATCAGCGCATTGTTTTATTGGCCATTTATAAATGTTCAAATAAGGATGAAATCAGAAATAACCAAAACCTCGATCGAATACAATCAGGAGTACTTCAAAAATAGATCTATTGCTAAAAATGTATTAGCGATCAGTTCAAATCAATCGCAAGAAATTAAATCTTACGAGCATGTAATTAGAAAATATAACGATACTATGGATAACAATGATTTATTAATATGTCCTGATTACTGGGGTGGCTTTTCATTTACCCCATATTATTTTGAATTTTGGGAAGGAAATAATTCAAGGCTAAATAAAAGAGACGTCTATCAAATAAGGGATAAAAATTGGGAGCATATAATTATTCAGCCCTAAGAAAAGATTTGCGTAATCAATCAATTAGTTTAAAATCACCATCTAATTATGAATAAAAGAATAAGTACATATAAATTAAAGATATTATCTTGCTAATTCATTAATGCTCAATACTCTCTATAGGTTATTCTCATAGCTTCATCTAAGAAAAATAATACACCAATCAATGAAAAGATCAGGGCTTCTGAAGTTATGCTTATTGATCAAAATGGAGATAAGCAAGGCATAGTTTTAATTGATGTTGCTCTGAATTCAGCTAAATCAGCTGCTCTTGATTTAGTCCAAGTCTCTCCATCAGATGCAAACCCAGTAGTATGTAAACTTTTAGATTATGGAAAGCATGTGTTTGAGAAGAAGAAAAGTATCTCTTCTTCTAAGGTTAAAGTAAAGAGAAACACTGTTAAAGAAATTAAATTTAGGCCGTCTACTGATATAGGTGATTACAATATTAAATTAAAAAAGATTAAAAGCTTTATTCTTGACGGAGATAAGACTAAAATAACCGTCCGATTTAGAGGTAGAGAAATACTAAATAGTAATCTGGGATTAGATCTTCTTAATAAAATAAGAGATGAGCTTGAAGAACTAGCCCAAGTTGACCAAGAGCCTTCATTAGAAGGAAGACAATTGCTAATGGTTCTGTCACCTCTAAAAAAGAAATAAACATTAAAAGATAGTTATGGGATATAAGTTAAAATCACACTCAGGTGCTGCCAAACGTTTTAAAAAGACGGGCACATCTGTTAAAAGTAGAAGTTCTAGCAGAAATCATATACTCACAAAACAATCTACAAAAAGAAAAAGACATAACAGAGGATTAATTAAGTTAGCAGGAACCACTTTAAAAATGGTTCAAAAACTTATTAGATAAATATGCCAAGAGTTACCAAATCAGTTACAGCAAAAGCAAAGCACAAGAAAGTTCTTAGTTCTACTAAGGGACATTACGGGGCAAGAAGTAGATTATTTAGGACTGCCAAACAATCAAATATTAAATCGCTTCAATATGCTTTCAGAGATA
>CABXPU010000002.1 GCA_902514105.1 uncultured SAR86 cluster bacterium | reverse complement strand
TGAGATCAGCGGGTCTGATAAACAATTTTACCCGCCAATGTCAGATCATTTAAAAGCCTTAGATATAAATACCTATGATGGATATTCTACTCAAGATATGCCAGATGCGGACCTTTATGTCATAGGAAATGTTTTATCTAGAGGCAATGAGTGCGTTGAACATATTCTTAATAATAAGCTACCTTATAAATCTGGACCTGAAATGCTTGGAGAAGTGCTAGAAGATAGAGAAGTTATTGCAGTATCAGGAACTCATGGTAAAACCTCAACGGCATATATGATATGTCATATCTTAATTTCTCAAGGCATAGATATTGGGTTTTTAGTGGGCGGAATAAGCAATATGATTGATGGGTCTGCTAGGTTGGGGAATGATAAGTTATTTGTAATAGAGGCAGATGAATATGACTCAGCTTTCTTTGATAAGCGCTCAAAATTTGTTCATTATTTTCCAAATACACTCGTGATAAACAATATAGAGTTTGATCATGCTGATATATTTAATGATTTAGATGACATTCAAAGACAATTCCATCATTTAGTAAAAATTATTCCTGGGAATGGCAATATTGTTTATTTTAAGGATGATAAAAATACTGAAGATCTATTAGAGAGAGGAAGTTGGTCATCATTAGTTCCAATTGGTACAGATGAAACATATCAAATAGATTTATCTAACAGCCAGATCATTGCATCTGGAGATAGTTATTCTTTGGAAGGATTTGTTATGTTTGGCTCTCATAATATTAAAAATATAACAGCAGCTATTGCTGCAACACACATAAACGGTATTGAGATAAAAGATTCAATTAGTGCGCTTAAGAATTTTGAAGGGGTTAAAAGAAGATTGGAGATTAAATACAAAGATTCTTCAACCATTATCATTGATGATTTCGCTCATCATCCAACTGCAATTAAATACACAATAGAAGCCGTTAAAGATAAATTTAAAAATAGATCCATAATGGGGTTCATTGAATTGGGTTCTAACACTATGATAAAAGGTGTTCATGGAGATGAGGTTATTAAAGCGGCAGCTGATCTTGATGAATCAATATGGCTTGATAAAAAAGAAGTCCTAAAAGATAAATGCAATAATTCTTCTGATTCAGAGATCCAATGCTTGGATTTAATAAAGGATAAGATTGATCATTACGATATCCTTCTGATCATGACTAATAAAAATAGTAAAAGACTATGGGAGCCTATAATTGAGCATATTAAAGGAAAATAAAATTCCTGTTTTTCCTCTTGGAATTGTAGTTCTTCCTGGCACCATCCAATCGCTTCAGATATTTGAGCCAAGATATATAGATATGGTCAAAAATTGCATGATAGGCTCATCCGGATTTGTAATTACCCTGCAAAGCAAATCAAATGATGATATTGATTTTGGGATTGTTAAAAGAGGCGCATATGTTGAAATAATAGATTTCAACAATAACCCAAATGGCCTTTTAAGCATAACCGTTAAAGCAGTTAATAGAGTGTCTATAAAAAACATAGTTCAACAGAAAAATGGGCTGCATATTGCAGATATAAAACCTTTGGTAGACCCAGTTGTTGATGATCAGGCACTTATTGCTAAGCATCCAGAATTAATAAATATTCTTATTCAATTAAGAGATCATCCAAGGATAAAAAAATTACCCATAGAAATAGATCTAACTTCAGCTGATTCTGTTGCTTATCATTTAAGCAGCTTAATCCCATTAACTTCACAAGAGAAACAAAGCATTTTAGAGGCTTTTGATGCATCTCAAAGAATGAATATCTTATCTAGATTAATAACAAAATTATCAGAAAAATAGGCTTATTAGACTTTTAAAGAAGGTTTATTATTTCTTTTGCGGATCCAGTTTAAGGCAGCAAGAATAGCCGGATATGAAACTATTCTTCTCTCTATAATAAATTTACCAGGATAATCAAGAAATAAGAATCCAGTTACAATTGTTAATAAACCTTGACCAGGCAGAACAAGCATCATAATCCCGCCCATTATTAATAAAATACCAATAATATTTTTAATCACCAATACTGCTAGCCTTAGAATTGGGACTTTTGATTTCCAAAGCGTCGGAGTTCGTTTTGAAGGAAGAAAATAATCTTCAGGTATTATCGATACCAAATAACTAACTCCTAAAATACTAAAACAAAATATGAATACCGACGAACCTCCCAACCATGCTAATATTTCAGGGTGCTCTTTGAACCATTCAATGAGACTTGCTAGGCTTAATTCCATTTTAATTTATCTTTTTAACATATAATGTTTTAGTATATCTCATGACTTTATTTTGTAACTTAATTATAAATTTTCATTAACAATATAAGAAATTTTGCCTAAATTAGATTTAAAAAAAATATGCCTTTTAGCATTAGAAGAAAATAAAGCTGAAGATGTATTAGCACTTGATGTTAATAATATTTCAACGTTTGCTGACTCAATAATAATCGCTTCCGCTAACTCTAATAGGCATGCAAAATCTATTTCCGAGAAGGTTATAGAAAGCATCAAAAGGAATAAAGAGACTCTGCTTGGAACAGAGGGTCACAGCGAGTCTGGATGGATTTTAATAGATTGCGGCAATGTGGTTATTAATATAATGAAAAAAGATACAAGAGAATTCTACGATCTAGAAGGCCTTTGGGGAGAAAAGACTCTTACACAGAAATCTAACTAATGAAATGCAATATCATTAGCATTGGTCACAAACCGACAAACTGGGAATCAGAGGGTATAAAATATTACGTCAAACAATTACCCAAGAATTGTTTGATTAATTTTATAGATATCAAAGGCAAACAACATCCAAAGATGAAAAAGGATGAAGTGTTAAAATTAGAAAAGGAACTTATTTTAGATAAATTAGATCCTGCAAATAAAATAATAGTTTGCGACATTTCAGGCAAGAAACTTTCATCTATTAATTTAAGCAGAATGATTCAGAAGAGTTTAAACATCAATGAAGATATTGCATTCATTATAGGTGGTTCATATGGTCTATCAGAGGAAATAGTTAAGAAAGCTAACTTTATATTATCAGTATCAGATTTAACATTCCCACATAGACTTTTTAAAATGATGTTAATTGAACAAATATACCGCTCTTTTTCAATAATAAATAATATGCCTTATCATAAATGATCGATCTCCAAGAAAGATTTATAGAAAGAAGAAGTTTTATATATAGGCTCTTTTTAATATATTTTCTTTTTGGAACATTTCTTTTATTGATTCTGTACCAGATTTTTCAACTCCAGATTTCCAATTATTCTGAATATGAAATAGCTGCATTAGAGAATAAGACTCATGAAATGAATATTCAGCCTATTAGAGGCCTTATATATGATAGAAATGGAGAAGTGTTAGTTAAAAATGTACCAACCTTTAATCTAATTTCCATACCCAATAAGGTCAATGACCCTAATTCTTTCATAGATGATATTAGAAATTTTATTGATATTACTTTAGAAGAAGAAGCTATTTTTTACGAAAAATTTAAAAGCAAAGCAAGATATAATCGAGAGCTTGTTATAAAAAGGAACCTTAACGAACAACAAATTGCTAGCTTTGAAGTTCGTAAGCATAATTATCCTAGTTTATTTGTTGAGAAAAGATATAGTCGATATACAGATTATCCTTCTATCCTATCTCATGCACTTGGTTATATAGGAGCACCTTCAGAGGTAGAGCTATCTCAAATTCTTTCAGAAGCATTGCACCCAAGACAAGAGACAATATTTAGTTACGGTAATGGATTTATATCAGGCAAAACAGGCATTGAGAAAACTTTTGATAATGAGCTTAGAGGAAAATTTGGTGAAAAAGTTTATGAGGTTGATGCCAGAGGAAAACTATTAAAAGAAATAAGTATCAAAAATCCTGAGGAGGGGATGAGTATCTTTACTTCATTAGATCTTGGTTCTCATATTGCAGCAAATAAAGCCCTTGATGGAAGAATGGGAGCAGTAGTTGCTATCGAAATAGAAACTGGAGAAATAGTTACCTTATTTAGCTCTCCTTCATTTTCAATAAATGATTTATCTAATGGCATTTCAAGAGATAAATTTAATACATTAATTAATAGCCCTCAAAAACCATTTTTTAACAGAGCTTTAAAAGGTAGATATCCTCCTGCATCAACTATTAAACCAGCTATTGGTATCTTTGGCCTAGAAAATAAGCTTATTGATTGGAATTTTTCAATTGAGGATCCAGGTTTTTTTACCCTACCAGAAGATGGCAGGATATATAGAGGATGGAAAAAGGGAGGACATGGCAAAGTGAATCTAAACAAAGCCATTGTTGTTAGCTCAAATACATATTTTTTCTCTTTAGCTTATAGATCGGATATCAATAAATTGGGCGACCACTTCTCTCAATTAGGCTTTGGAAGTAAAGTTTGTATAGATTGTTTTGATGAAGATCCTGGCTTAATTCCAACTCCAGAATGGAAAAGAAATAAATTAAATTCAGGTTGGTCTCTTGGAGATACTGTAAATTTAGGTGTGGGGCAGGGATATATGGTTGCAACACCTATCCAATTAGCATATTACAGTGGAATGATTGCCAATAAAGGCTTTATTAATAAATTATCTTTAATTCAAAATCAAGAACAAAGTCTTTCACATTTAATTGCTTTAGATAATTTTAAAGAATTAGATTGGAATAAGCTTCACAGAGCAATGACCGATGTTATTGACTCTCCTGCTGGCACTTCTAGAAGATTACAAGATCTAAAGTCTTTTAAGGTTGCTGCAAAATCTGGAACAGCTGAACTGGTTAGTCTTGATAGCAAAGAAGATTACCTATTAATTAGAGAGAATGAAGAGCAAAGGGATCATGCGATAATGATAGCCTTTGGCCCAATGCCCTCACCAAAATATGCAGTTAGCGTAGTTATTGAGAATGGAGAGAGTGGTGGAGCTGTTGCAGGGCCTGTCGCTATAGAAGTGTTAAAGGAATTAATAGAATAATGAGATTATTGAAGTTTAAGCGTTTTAATTTTTTTTATGACCCTTATTTATTAATATCAATCATTTTCTTATCTTTAATAGGCTTAATAATTCTCTATAGCGCTTCTCAAGAAAGTTCAGCAATTATTATTAAACAATCTATTTTTGTATTTTTTGGAATTATCTTAATGATAATAGTTAGTCAGCCAGATCCAGCATTCTATAAAAATTTATCCGGATTATTTCTTATTTTCTCAGTATTTCTAATGTTGCTTACAATCTTATTGGGAACAGAGGTTAATGGAGCTAAGCGTTGGCTTGATTTTGGTTTCTTCACACTTCAACCATCAGAGCTTATAAAGATAGCACTGCCTATATTTCTCGCTTCTTATCTCTATGACAAACCCCTGCCGATTAATTTAAAAGATACATTTTTTTCAATTCTAATAATATCTATATCTTTCTTTTTGATTGTATTCCAGCCTGATTTAGGAACCAGCATTGTTGTTTTATTGGCTGGATTTTATGTTTTGTTTCTTGCTGGTTTAAGTTGGAGGTTCATTGGTTCTTCATTTGCAGTTTTCTTACTTTCAACGCCATTCTTATGGAATAATTTGCTTGAACCTTTCCAAAGGCAAAGAATAGCCACATTATTTAATCCAGAAGCAGATCCATATGGAACAGCATGGAACATCACTCAATCTAAGATTGCAATTGGTTCAGGTGGAATATCTGGTAAAGGATATGGATCAGGTTCGCAGTCTCATCTTGATTTTTTGCCTGAGACTACGTCTGATTTTATTTTCGCAGTAATAGCTGAAGAGTTTGGTTTTCTTGGAGCGCTGGCCCTATTATCAATTTATACTTTTATTCTTTTTAGATGTTTTTATTTATCTTTAAATGCAAGAGATAGATTTTGTAGATTAACAATAGGAGGGTTGAGCTTAATTTTTGTGACTACGATCTTTGTTAATTTAGGAATGGTTGTAGGCATTCTTCCTGTAGTGGGTATGCCATTGCCTTTTATTAGTAGCGGGGGTACATCTTTACTATCATTCTATATAGCTTTTGGTATTATTATTTCTATGGCATCTCATAAGAAATTAATTCGACAATGAAGTATTTTTTATCTTTATTTATTCTTTTTGCTCAAGTTGGCTTTGCAGATTACTCAAAACATCCTGAAGCTCAGGATGTTATAGAATCTTTAGTAAATGACTATGGTTTTGAAAGAAGCTATGTGACTAGCATCCTTGATTCTGCTAAAAAACAAGAGAAGATTCTTGAGGCTATATCTTCTCCAGCTGAGTTTACTTGGACGTGGGATAGATATAAAAAGCTTTTTATAGAAGATAAAAGAATTGCAAATGGTAAGAAATTTATTAAAGAGAATAATGAATTATTCAATCGAGTTGAGGAAGACTTTGGTGTCCCAAGGGAGATTATTGCTTCTATAATTGGAGTAGAAACCAGATACGGCAAAGTTAAAGGATCGTATCGGGTCATAGACAGCCTAACCACCCTAGGATTTGATTTTCCAAGAAGGTCTAAGTTTTTTAAAAATGAATTAGTAGAATTTTTCCGTCTTACACAAGAAAATAATTTAGATATCTCTTCCATTCAAGGCTCTTATGCAGGAGCCATGGGTTACGGTCAATTTATATCTTCAAGTTATAGAGCATATGCTATTGATTATGATAACGACGGCTCCGCGGATCTATTTAATTCAATACCAGATGCAGTGGGGAGTGTAGCAAATTATCTAAAAATTCATGGCTGGAAAAGAGATGGATATATTGTAAAAGATATAGCTTTTAACAATGTCCGCAAGCCCTATAGAACTGATAATGAATCAAGAAAATATATACCATTAAAGTTTACTGAGGGGAGTGATGAGATATATACAGTTCAAGAAGGAGATTCTTTGCTGGAGATTGCTATATTAAATAAATTAACATTGGATGAAATAATGTCATTAAATGCTATAAATGATGTAAATTTAATTAAAGTTGGAGAAAAAATTAAATTAAATAAGAAAAAAGATCTTTATTTTATTGGTGATGACAATTTTATAGCAATAACCAAATATAATATTAGTCACTTTTATGCTATGGCAGTTTATTATTTATCATTAGAGTTAAAATCATGAAAAAATTTCTTTCACTATTAATCCTTTCTCAAGTAATGTTTGTTCAGGGTCAGTCATTTGTACCAAATCCCCCTGAATTAGATTTAAAAAGTTATATTTTAATTGAACCAAATACTAATACAGTTATTGCTGAGTTTAATTCAGATGCTCAAATTGAACCCGCAAGCATGACAAAAGTAATGACAAGCTATGTTTTAGCAGACCAAATAGCAAATGATTTAATTGATCCGGAAGATACTGTATTAATTAGCAAGAAGGCTTGGAAGATGGAAGGTTCAAGAATGTTTATTGAAGCTGGGAAAAGGGTCTCAGTTCAAGATTTATTAAAGGGGATTATTATTCAATCTGGAAATGATGCTTCTGTAGCCCTGGCTGAGCATGCTGGCGGCACTGAAGATGGTTTTGTAGATCTTATGAATGCATATGCAGGATCTTTGGGATTAAAAAATACTTTATTTCAAAATTCAACCGGTCTGCCAGATCCCAACCATTTTACAAGCACAGAAGATCTAGCAGCCCTAACAGCTAATTTTATTAAAAGATTCCCCGACCAGTACTCCATTTATAAAGAAAAACAATATACATATAACAATATTAAGCAATTAAATAGAAATAGACTTTTATGGAAAGATGACTCGTCTGATGGAGTGAAAACTGGACATACTGAATCAGCTGGTTTTTGCTTAATAGGTTCTGCACAAAGAGGTGAAATGAGATTGATTAGTGTTGTAGCTGGTAGCCCATCAGATAATGCTAGGTTCGATAGCTCCCAAAGATTGCTTGAATATGGCTTTAGGTTTTTTGCAACACAAAAGCAATTGTCTAAAGACATACCTTTAAAAGAAGTAACTGTATGGGGTGGTAAATCAGATTCTGTGGAAATAGGATCTAATGAAGATATTTTTGTTACATTACCAAGAGTGGTCTTTAAAGATTTAACAGTAAACTATAACTACAAGAATAATTTAAAAGCTCCTATAACAAAGGGCCAAGTTGTTGGCTCTATAGATATTGTTAGTCAAGACGAAATAGTTTCTAGTTCGCAACTTGTTGCCCTAAATGATGTTGAAGCAAGAGGTTTCTTTGGAAGATTATTCTCTAGTTTATGGCTATGGATTCTTAGTCTTTTCGGAATAGCAGGTGACTAAAGATATAAAGGCTGTTTACCAAGGCACTTTTAACTCTCTGAATAATATTAAAGTCTCTCCTTTGAGCAGAGCTTATCTATTTGCAGATAGTATTTATGAAGTCATTCCTTTTCAGAATAAAAAATTTATATATGCCAAAGAGCACCTTGAAAGACTTATATATAGCTCTTCGCAGGTAAAAATAAAAATTGATATTGAGAGAGTAAAAAAGGAAATATTTCATTTATTAGAAGAATCTGATATCCAAAATGGATATATTTATTATCAAGTTTCAAGAGGAATTGACATAACTCGGTCCCATATCTATGACCCAAATATTAGCCCTGAAACTTTTGGCTATTTAATGCCTTTAGATCTAGATTTTAAAAAACAAGATCTAACGGTGTCAATTTGTGCAGATATAAGGTGGAGTAGGTGTGATATTAAAACTACATCTTTATTGGGAAATGTTATACAAATGAATAGTGTTTCTGAAGAAGGGTGCGATGAAATAATAATGCATAGAGACGGACTTCTTACAGAAGGCGGAGCTAGCAATATTTTTTTTGTTAAAGAAGAAAAGATTTTTACCCCCCAACTTTCATCAAATATACTCCCGGGAATTACAAGAGCAATTATTATAGAAATTATTAAAGAGAATAATCTACCTTTTGAAGAAGGAGAGTTTCATATAGATGACTTAAAAGAAGCATCATCGATCTGGTTTACCAGCTCCACAAAGGGAATTGCTGCAGTTAAAAGAATAATAGATTTAGATATAGAGCTTAATCCCCATGACACACTTTTAAAGAAATGCCAATCCCTATACAAAGAAAAAGTATCTAGCTAGTTCCCAATTTAAATATTAATGACTCTAGCTCGCTCCAGAAATCTTTTTTAATTAAACCCTTAAGACTGAGCTCTAATTCATATATATTTTTTTGCGCCAAATCCAGATTGCTTTGATTCTGTTTCTTTATAAAAATCAAATAATCATTAATTTTCGATTGCCAAATGCCGTTATTTTTTAAAAAAACTTTTGGATTTTTATCCTGATACGCTAAAGAAGCTAAATTTGTTATTTTGCTCATTATCCATATAAGGAGAGGTCCGCTATATGCATCAGCTCTTCTTAAAGAGCCAACAATCTCAAGCGCTTTTTTTGTTTCTCCTTGTAATATTGCATCCTCAAGCTCAAATGGACTAAATTCTGCTGAACTGATTATATGATTGGTAATATCAGATATATCTTTTATCTCTTTACTAGAGTCCGAATATAGAAGCTTTAGTAGTTCAATTTCATTTTGTTGAGCTACTAAATTTCCAGAATGCATTTCAGATAATAATTGGACTATTTCAGTCTTATAATTATCAGGTATAAAATTTAAATTCTTCTTAAGCCAGATCTGCTCTTCAAATGACTTCAGTTTTTTGCATTCAACAATTAAAGAAAATTCATCCATACTTTTTGCCCATTTTGATGCAAGACTAAGTTTTTCTGAATGACTATTAATAATGATGCAAATATTTTCTGATTTAGGCACATCGTTAGTAAAAATCTCAGAAATAGTCTCAGGAATTTTTCCATTGTTGTGCTTAAGCTCAATAATTAGGTTTGATCCAAACAAAGAACCACCAGCATTTTGAGCTATGGTAGATTTAATTTCTTTAAAATTTTCGTCAGTTAGAGTAATTTTTTCTGAGAATCCTCTTTTTGAAAGATTCTCAAGTATCCTATTTTTAACATGATTTTTTAGGATAACCTCTGAACCGTATATAAAAAAAATGTTTGATGAATTTTTGAGATATTTACCAAGATTTATTGCTTCACATTTCATGCATCTGTATCTCAAATATTATTTGCTGCACTAGGTCTCTTTGTATGCGCTCTTCCAATTTCTTAACTGTTTCTTTTTCTGCTAAAGGGTTTAATTCGGTTACATTATAGTTTTTTATAGAGACCAATTTTTCAACGATACGCTTATTATCTTTTAGAAGAATAATTATCATCTCACCCTTTAGTTCGCCTTCTAATGCTCTTAATGCTGAACCTCCATAAGTTTTCCTTTCTTTTATTTCATAATTATCAACTAATAAAAATAGGTCTTCTGATTCATCTATCTTAATATCTTTAAGTTTTATTTTTATAGAGGAGGGAATGCTTTCAGAGAATTTGATGCCACCAATAGCAATAGCATTGTGATTCTTTATAACCTCATAGCCACATCCATAAGAGACGAGTAATATCAAGGATAGAGCTAAGATTTTATTTATCATTAAGAAACCTTCAAGTTATATTTAACTATATAACAAAATTAATAATTTTTTCTTTAATATAAATGACTTTCTTAATTTTATTTGCACCAATAGTGTTTTTAACATTCTCAAGACTTAGAGCTTCAGTTTCAATTTCTTTTTCATCAAGATTTTTATTAATTACTGTTTTACCTCTTACTTTTCCATTAACCTGAACAACTAAATCGAACTCTTCAACCTCAAGAAGATCTTTATTAAATTTAGGCCACCATGCATCAACAGCAAGATCATCGACAAAAAAACTATTCCACAAATGCTCTGATAGATGAGGAGTAATTGGAGCAAGCATTTTTAAGATAAATATAATAGTTTCATCTAGACAAAACTTCTGAGCATCAGAAGCATCATTTGCTTTATATTCATCGGGTATAAAATTCAGTAGCTCCATTACGGAAGCTATAGCAGTATTAAAAGAGTATCTAACTTCATAATCATTTTCTACTTTCTTAAGTGTAGCGTGTGCTTTTCTCCTAAGAGCTAAATCTTCTTTAGTAAATTCGGGGTCTTCTTTAAAATCATTGTATTTTCTAGAAGAAACCAAAGACCATACTTTTTTTAAGAACCTAGAAGCTCCTTCTACTGAAGACTCACTCCATTCTAAGCTTTGTTCGGGTGGAGATGTAAACATCATATACAACCTAACCGTGTCAGCTCCATATTTATCAATATAAGGCTGAGGATCAACGGTATTTCCTTTAGATTTAGACATTTTTGCCCCATCTTTTAATACCATGCCCTGAGTCAATAGTTTCTTAAAAGGCTCATCCTCTTTTACCATATCCATATCTCTCAGCGCTTTATGAAAGAACCTTGAATAAAGTAAATGTAATATGGCATGCTCTATACCGCCTATATATAAATCAACAGGAAGCCAATAGTCAGAGTCTTCACCAAAAATCTCTTTATCATTGTCTGCAGACGGGAATCTTGCGTAATACCAAGAAGAATCCATAAAAGTATCAAATGTATCTGCTTCCCTTTTAGTTTTATTTGAAATATTTATAAAATCTTTATTTTTACTTAAGGGTATTGGGGGCGAATTTTTTTCTAATTCAGGAAGTTCTACAGGCAATTCATTTTCTTCCAAGATTCTTGGGACACCATCTTCATAAACAGCAGGAATGGGGCAGCCCCAGTATCTTTGTCTACTAATACCCCAATCTCTTAGTCTAAATTGAGTTAATTGCTTGCCTAAATTATTTTCTTCAAGATATTTATTTATTTTCTTAATAGCTGAATCTGAGGCCATTCCATCAAACCCCGGAGAATTGATTAACTTTCCTTTATCTAAAAGAGGTAGCTGGTCATTGTCATCAACTTTTATTACTTGTTTAATATCAATTCCATATTTTTGAGCAAACTCATAATCTCTTTGATCATGTCCCGGAACACCCATCACAACACCAGTTCCATAATCTAATAAAACAAAATTACCAATCCAAACAGGAATTAATTCTTTTGTAATAGGGTGGATAGCTTTTATCTTGGTCTTATAACCAAGTTTTTCTGCTTTAGCCATATCGGCTTCTGCTGCTGAAATTTCTTTGCATTGGGCTAAAAATTGGGCCAGAGAATCATCATTTTTTGCTAGTTCAGTAGAAATACTATGATTTGGTGAAATGGCTATAAAAGAAACGCCAAAAATTGTATCTGGTCTTGTTGAGAAAGCTGTTAGAGATTCTTCTGAACCTTTTAATGTATATTTTATTTCAGCGCCAATAGACTTTCCAATCCAATTCTTTTGCATTGTCTTAACATTTTCAGGCCAATCTAATTTTTCTAAAGATGTTAATAATTCCTCAGCATAATCGGTTATCTTTAGAAACCATTGATCAATTTCTTTTATCTCAATCTGGGATCCAGATCTCCAACCCTTACCGTCTATAACTTGTTCATTCGCAAGAACTGTATTATCAACAGGATCCCAATTAACAATAGCTTTTTTTCGATAAACCAAACCTCGATCAGCAAATTTTTTAAAAATTAATTGCTCCCATTTGTAATAGTTTGTATCACACGTTCTAAGTTCTTTAGACCAGTCATAACTAAAACCTAGTGACTTTAGTTGGTCTTTCATATTTTCAATATTTTTTTGAGTCCAATCGTTGGGGTTAACCTTATTGGCAATTGCTGCATTTTCTGCTGGCAAACCAAATGCATCCCAGCCCATAGGCTGAAAAACATTGTAATTATTCATTCTTTTGAACCTAGAAATTACATCACCAATTGTGTAATTTCTAACATGCCCCATATGCAATTTGCCTGAAGGGTATGGAAACATAGACAAACAATAAAACTTTTCTCTATCATCAGCCACGACCTCATAACGTTTTTCTTTATCCCAAGAAGCTTGAACAGTTTTTTCAATAATATTGGGCTCGTATGGTTTAGTCATAATCTTTTAAAAACTCATTTTCTAAATAATTTATTGTATGTTTGTTTTCTATAAAAACCTTATCATTCATTAAATCTTGATGAAGAGAATGATTAGTGTCAATTCCTTCAACAAAAAATTCATCTAAAGCACTTTTCATCCTTTTTATGCATGCACTTCGAGAGTTAGCCATTGTTATTATCTTCGCTAATAAAGAATCATAATAAGGAGGCACCTCATAACCAGAATAAATATGCGAATCAAATCTTATCCCAAAACCTCCTGGTGGGTGCATTTTATTTATTAATCCAGGATTAGGGGCAAAAGTTCTTGGATTTTCAGCATTTATCCTGCATTCAATTGCGTGCCCCCTGATAGAAATCTTATTTTGATCAAGAGTTATTGGTATTCCAAGAGCAATTTTTATCTGAGCTTTAACGATGTCGAAACCGGTTATCATTTCAGATACAGGATGCTCTACCTGAATCCTTGTATTCATTTCTATAAAGTAGAAATTTTCGTTTTCATATAAAAATTCTAAAGTTCCTACCCCCTCATAATTTATGTCTTTACACAATTTAATGCATGCATCCAAAGTAATGGATAAGTTTTCTTGGTTAATATCATTTGCAGGAGCCTCTTCGATTATTTTTTGGTGTTTTCTTTGAAGACTGCAATCTCTAGTTCCAAGATGAATCACATTACCCTTCCCATCGGCAACAATCTGGATTTCTATATGTCTCGGATTAGATATAAATTTTTCAAAATAAATAGTATTATTTCCAAATGCATTCTTGGCTTCATGTGAAGTTATTTCTATTGAATGCAATAGATCATTCTCTGAGTTCACTATTCGCATACCCCTTCCGCCGCCGCCGGCAGTAGCTTTGATCATTAAAGGATAGCCAACATTATTTGCAATAATCTTAATTTCATTAGGATCTTCAGGAAGAGGGTCTTTATACCCAGGAACAGTTTCTATTCCAGCTTCTTCTGCAAAAGTTTTTGCAGTTATTTTATCTCCCATTATTTTAATAATCTCTGAACTAGGACCAATAAATTTAAAACCACTTTCTTTGCATTGTTTAGCAAAGTTCGAATCTTCAGCTAAAAATCCATATCCAGGATATATAGCAGTTACATTTGTGACCTCAGCCGCAGAAAGTATTGATGGTACATTAAGGTAACTCTCTGAAGGGCTGGCAGGGCCAACACAAACAGTTTCATCTGCAAATTTAAGATGTTTAAGGTCTTTATCAGCATTCGAGTAGACAGCAACTGTATGAATCCCCAATTCTTTACATGCTCTTATTGCTCGTAAAGCAATTTCTCCTCTATTGGCAATAAGTATTTTTTGAATCATGTTATTCTATTATGAATAAGGTCTGATCAAACTCAACCGGTTGACCTTCTTCGGGGATAATAGAAATAAGTTTGCCGCTAAATTTTGATTTAATCTCATTCATCATTTTCATAGCTTCTACTATGCAGAGAACATCGCCTTCTTTTACTGCGTCTCCTACTTTCACATAAGGAGGCTTTTCTGGGGCAGGTCTTCTATAAAAAGTTCCTACAATAGGTGATTTGACTGTATTGCCAGCAGGTTCAATCTCATCATTAGGCTCGTTTTTTAATTTGCTACCTTTCAGAGGCTTTTCAACAGATATTGAATCATTACTTCCACGAGAGATTCTCACAGACTCTTCACCTTCACTTACCTCTATTTCAGTTAAATCAGAATCTTGAAGCATTTCAATTAATTTTTTAATTTTTCTAATATCCATATTATTTATTTTTGAATTTAGATATAGCCTCATTTAGAGCCATTTCATAGCCATCAACACCCAGACCTGAGTAGACCTTTTCTGCTATATCCGATAGATAAGATTTATTCCTAAAATCTTCCCTAGTTGATATATCACTAATATGGATCTCGTAAAAAGGTATGTTTATACCCAGCAAAGCATCTCTTATTGCTATGCTTGTATGAGTATATGCAGCTGGGTTTATTAAAATAACGTCTGTATTAGACTCACCAGCATTATGAATTTCATTAATTAGCTCATGTTCTGCATTAGATTGAATAGATGTAAACTCACAATCCTCTTTTTTGGCTACAGAAATCAATCTTTCGTTTAAATCCTCTAAACTGATATTGCCATATATATCTTCTTCTCTTTTTCCAAGCAGATTAAGATTTGGACCATTTAATAAAAGTATTTTCATTTTTAATGATTTTAGCTGTATTTTTCTTTGTATTATAGGATTTTCTCAGAAATTCTATAGTTATAGGTTTCAAACGGATAACAAAAACCGGCTTCAGCACAACCTCTATACTTAATGGTTATATAATCTTTTTTTAGATTTAATGCCTCTGGCAAACTTATAGAAATCTCAAAAATATCTCTTAATATAGATACTTTTCCAAAAAACATATCATCATATTCACTGATAGAGCTCTTATTAATATCAAAAGCAATATTTTTATCGTTGAATTGAACATTTATATCATCAAGATACAGGTAGTGCTTAGGCTGAATATCCCATTTAATAACAGCATCATTATTTATAACTAATAATGAGATTTTAAAAGCTTCTTTTGCATCTAAAATATCTTCTTGAGCATTTATCTTATCCAATATGTTGCTTGCAAAAAGGTTTACATGAATAAATAACAATAAAAAGTATAATAAGTTAGTCGCTCTTAATAGCATCTGATCATTATATGAAATTAATGCTACAAGAGATTATTTATTTATTTTTATATAGTTAGTATTTATATGTCATTACGCAGATTATTACTTAATATTTTTTTTGTAATACCGTCATGGGTATTAAGACTATTTATATGGAAAAAAGATACTTATCTAAGAGGTCAAGTAATTGATTTTAAATCTTCATTATTTATAGCGTTGACACCAGAAAGTTTGCTAGCTGAAACTGAATTTGTTGATGATCTTAGGGTTGCTATTAATGAGGCAAGAATAGCGACCCCCATTTCAATAAAACCCTCAAAAAATGTTCATACTAAGAATCATGAATTAACTTCTGGTTCAGAAAGAATTCTCTTAAGAGAATACATTCCTGACAAAATTATTTCAGAAAAAGTTATCTTATATTTTCATGGTGGTGGCTATGTTATTGGCGATGTTGAAACCCATGATAGATGGGTTGCTGAAATGAGTAATATCCTTGGCACTAAAATATTTTCTCTTAACTACAGATTAGCTCCAGAAAATAAATTCCCAAAAGCTCTTGAAGATTCTTGTTTATCCCTCAATTGGTTAAATGAAAGAGGATATGAGAATGATAATATTAGTCTTTGCGGCGATAGTGCTGGCGCGCATTTGGCAGCAGCTACATCTAATCACTTAGCAATAAATAATCAAACACTTCCATCGAGCCAATGCTTGATATATCCAATGACAGATCCTTCATGTGATTCTGAATCATATAGTCTATTTGGCGAAGGGTATCTTTTAACAAGTGATACAATGGTCTGGTTTTGGGACCAGTTAAGAAGCTCTAAAGAGGATAATAATAATCCATGTTTTAATTTAACAAAGTTTCCAAGAGATATATCAAATCCTAAAACTTTGATTGTTACTGCAGGTTTTGACCCGCTAAGTGATGAGGGTGAAAAGTATGCAGCAATATTAAATAATGCTGGTATATCTATAAATCATATTCATTATCCAAATATGTTTCATGGATTTGTGACAGCGACCAAACTAAAAGCAGCTAAATTTGCCGCTTTTGATTTTTTAGAAGATTATAAAAAGATACTATGAATAAATTATTAGAAATAAAGAATCTATCAGTAGACTTTAATGTTAGAAATACAAAATTTAGAGCAGTTAATTCTATTAATTTAGATTTAAATACTAATGAGACAATGGCTTTAGTTGGCGAATCTGGTTCAGGTAAGTCAGTTACAGCTATGTCCATTCTTCAACTTTTACCAGAATTAAAATCATCTTATGGAGAAGAATCATCAATATTCTTCAATGGTATTGATATTTTAAATGCGTCTAAAAGTGAATTGAGATCAATTAGAGGCAATCAAGTTTCTATGATTTTTCAGGAACCCATGACATCATTAAATCCCTACCATAGAGTAGGAAAACAAATCATGGAGTCATGCTTACTCCACTCAAATTTAAAAAAATCAGAAGCTAAAAAAGAAGCTATGGACCTTATGGAGTTAGTAGAAATTCCGGATGTTAAAAGAAGATTTGATGCATACCCTCATGAACTTTCTGGAGGCCAAAGACAAAGAGTTATGATTGCTATGGCATTAGTTAACAAGCCAAAACTATTAATAGCAGATGAGCCGACAACTGCTCTTGATGTGACTATTCAAGCTCAGATACTTGATTTAATGGGGAAATTAAAGGCTGAACTTGGCATGTCTATACTTTTTATTACTCATGATTTGGGTCTCGTAAGAGAATTTTCTGACACAGTAAGTGTTATGAAAGATGGCAAGATTGTCGAGCAAGGAAATACAGAATTAATTTTTGACAACCCTCAAGACGACTATACTAAAAAGTTATTAGCTGCCGAGCCACCGCCAAAGGTTGATTTAATTTCAGAGTCAAGCTCTATGATAAAAGTTAGTAACTTGAATGTTTTTTATGACATTCCATCAATAAATCTTTTTAAAAAGAACAGATTTCATGCAGTAAAAGAAATCTCTTTTGATATTCAAAAAAATACTACCATTGGCCTAGTTGGAGAATCAGGATCAGGAAAATCTACTTTAGGAAGAGCTATAGCAAATTTAATTGATTATGGGGGTGATATCTTTTATCAGGGTAAAGATATGCAATCATATACTGCAAGCGAAATGAAAAATCTGAAAAAAGATATTCAGATTGTTTTTCAAGACCCATATGGATCTCTTTCTCCCAGAATGACAATAGGTGAAATTATTGGAGAGGGGCTAGATGTTCATTTTGAACTAAGTAAAAGTGAGAAAAATATAAAAATTGAAGAAGCAATGTTAGATGTTGGCATTGATCCAAATATGAAATTTAAATACCCTCATGAGTTTTCAGGAGGGCAAAGACAAAGAATTGCTATTGCAAGGTCTATCATCCTTCAACCAGCCTTTATGATCTTAGATGAGCCAACATCTGCTTTAGACAGATCAATACAAATTCAGATAATTGATCTACTGAAAACAATACAAGATAAATACAAGCTAACATATTTATTTATAAGCCATGATCTGAAGGTTATAAGATCTGTATCTGACTATATATTTGTCATGCAAGATGGGAATTTGGTTGAATCTGGAAAGGCAGATGAGGTTTTTGATAATCCAAAAAAAGAATATACCAACAAATTACTTACAGCTGCTTTAAAATATGCAACAAATTAATTAATTATGGTAAATAGGAAATATTCAAAAGATCTTGTAGATGGGCCTCATCAGGCTGCATCAAGATCTATGTTAAGAGGAGCGGGTTTTACATCAGAAGACTTTAGTAAGCCTTTTGTAGGAATCGCCTCAACTGGTGCAAAAGTCACTCCATGCAATATGCATATTAATGATTTAGCTAACGTGGTTGAGGATTCAATTAATGAAGCAGGGGGTAAAGGAGTATTATTTAATACCATTACTGTTTCTGATGGTATATCCATGGGCACCCAAGGAATGAAATATTCCTTAGTATCTCGAGAAGTTATTGCTGATTCGATAGAAACTGTTGTTGGTTGCCTTGGATATGATGGTGTTATAGCTATTGGTGGTTGTGATAAAAATATGCCTGGCTGTCTCATCGGATTAGCTCGCCTTAACAGACCATCTATTTTTATTTATGGAGGCTCAATAAGACCAAGTGAAGAAAATACAGACTATGTAACAGTTTGCGAGAAAGTTGGTGAATATGCAAAAGGTGATATTTCTGAAGAAGAATTAATAGAAATTGAGACCATATCAGTTAAAGGCCCTGGTTCATGTGGAGGGATGTATACTGCAAACACAATGGCTTCTGCTATTGAAGCTCTTGGAATGAGTTTGCCAGGGAGCAGCAGTCAAGACGCTTTATCCAACAATAAAATTGAAGATTGTGAAGCTGCGGGAAGAGCTGTTATGGGATTGCTAGAAAAAGACATCAAACCATCAGACATTATGACAAAAAAGGCATTTGAGAATTCTATTACAGTCGTTATAGCTTTGGGCGGTTCTACAAATGCAGTATTGCATTTATTAGCCATGGCTCATGCCATTGGCATTGATTTAAATTTAGATGATTTTAGCAGGATAGGCAAAAAGACTCCTGTAATTGCAGACCTTAAACCATTTGGAAGCCATTTTATGTCCCAACTAAATGCCCAGGGTGGGATTGAGCCTGTCATGAAGATGCTTTTTGAAAAAGGTTTGCTTCATGGAGATTGCATAACAGTAACAGGTAAAACGCTTAAAGAGAACTTAAAGAATGTATCTGGCTACACCAAAGACCAATCTATAATTTTAGGTTTAGATAATCCTATAAAAAATAATAGCCACTTAAGAATCTTATATGGTAATTTGGCTCCGGAGGGTGCTGTAGCAAAAATCACAGGCAAAGAAGGAACATCATTTACCGGCATTGCAAAAGTATTTAATTCAGAAGAGGAAGGTCTAAAAGCAATCCTAAATAAACTAATCAACCCAGGTGATGTAATTATCATTAGGTATGAGGGCCCCAAGGGAGGCCCAGGTATGAGAGAAATGCTAAAACCAACATCAGCTATTATGGGCCAAGGCTTAGGAGACAAGGTTGCATTCTTAACAGATGGTAGATTTTCTGGGGGGACTCATGGCTTTGTTGTGGGCCATATAACACCAGAAGCATTTGACGGAGGTCCGCTAGCTGTTGTCAAAGATGGAGATAAAATTACAATTGATGCGGATAAAGACGTTCTCATGATAGATATATCTGATGAAGAAATACTTGAAAGAATTTCTGAATGGACCAATCCTATTAAGCTACCTAAAAAGGGCGTCTTGGCAAAATATGCAAAAAGTGTAAAATCAGCAAGCCTTGGAGCAATAACCGATTAAGATTTTTAAAGATAATGCTTTATAAAAGAAAATTTCCCAATACTCGTCTTCGAAGACTGCGGTCTAAATCCTTTTTAAGAGATTTAGTTAGAGAGAATGTTCTAACCGGAGATGATTTAATTCAACCTCTTTTTATAAAAGAGGATCTAAGTGGTACAGAAGAAATTCAGACCATGCCAGGTATTTCAAGATTTGGACTTGATGTTATTGAAAAAGAGATCGAAGAGCTTCTCACATTAGGCATTAAATCTGTAGCTTTATTTCCGGTTATAAACCCGGATAAAAAAAATGCTGATGGAACAGAGGCTATTAATCAAAATAACCTTATATGCGAAGCTATTAAAAACATTAAAGCATCTCATCCTGAAATAATTATTATTTCAGATGTAGCTTTAGATCCATACACAGATCACGGGCATGATGGAATCATAGTCAATGAATATGTTGATAACGATAAAACATTAGAACAACTTGTTAAACAGTCTTTAACGCTTGCAGAAAGCGGGGCAGATATAATTGCTCCATCAGACATGATGGATGGAAGAATAAAAGTTATTAGGAGCGCCTTAGAGAAAAATGATTTTAATAATACTATTCTTTTATCATATGCTGCTAAGTATAGTTCTAAGTTTTATGGCCCCTTTAGAGATGCAGTGGGCTCAAGTTCTAATCTGGGCAAGGCTAGCAAAGATGAGTATCAAATGGATGTTGCAAACTCAGACGAAGCATTGCATGAAGTAGCATTAGATCTTAATGAAGGTGCTGATATTGTTATGGTAAAACCAGGCATGCCTTACCTTGATATAATAAGCAAAGTAAAAGAAACATTTAATGTTCCAACATTTGCCTATCAGGTAAGTGGAGAGTACAGTATGCTTAAATCAGCTATAGATAATAAGTGGCTTGATTCAGAAGTAATCAAAGAATCATTACTCTGTTTCAAGAGAGCTGGAGCTGATGCAATCTTAACTTATGCAGCTAAAGAAATAATTAAGGAGTTAAATTAATGAGTAACGTAGTTGAAGTGAATTTAGAAAACTTTGAATCTGAAGTTCTTTCAAATGAAAAGCCAGTTTTAGTAGATTTTTGGGCAGAATGGTGCGGTCCTTGTAAGCAACTTGGCCCAACTGTTGAAGAGATTGCAGGAGAATACGCTGATCAAATAAAGGTTTGCAAAATGGATGTAGATTCTAGTAGAGATATTGCAGCAAAATATGGCATTCGATCAATACCAACATTAATTATATTTAAAGAAGGAGAACCTTCAGGAACCGAAATAGGAGCTTTATCAAAACAACAACTTGTTGAATTTATTAATTCTGAAATATAAAAAAGAAACAAGTTTTGCATCTTTTATAAAAAAGATTTATCATTTTTAGATCTAGCCACGGGGCTATCCCTTTTTTCGCACCCACTGATATTAGGAAAATAACACATGAATTTAACAGACATTAAAATTAAACCAATAAGCGAGTTAGTTGAAATTGCAACTGAGCTTGGACTAGAAGATGTTGGAAGATTAAAAAAACAAGATATTATCTTTAAGATTTTTAAACATCAATCTGGTGAAGGAATTGATATATATGGGGGCGGTGTTTTAGAAATACTTAATGACGGTTTTGGTTTCTTAAGATCTCCTGAAGGATCTTATTGCGCTGGACCGGATGATATTTATGTATCGCCTAGCCAAATTAGAAAATTTAGCCTTAGAAAGGGTGATTCAGTTCATGGCAAAATTAGACCCCCAAAAGATCAAGAAAGATATTTTGCTTTAGTTCATTTAGATACTATTAATGGAGAAGCGCCAGACAAAACTAAGAGTAAGATCCTTTTTGAGAATTTAACTCCACTTTTCCCAAATCAAAGACTAAGTTTAGAACAAGGTAGTGGCTCTAATGAAGATTTATCTTCACGAATTATTGATTTAATTGCACCAATAGGTAAGGGGCAAAGAGGCTTAATAGTTTCGCCTCCCAAAGCAGGTAAAACTTTAATGCTTCAAAGCATAGCTCATTCAATAAAGAACAATAATCCCGAAGTAGAATTGATAGTACTGCTCATTGATGAGAGGCCTGAAGAAGTTACAGAAATGACAAGAACTGTTAAAGGTGAAGTTGTTGCTAGTACTTTTGATGAACCTCCAACAAGACATGTTCAGGTTGCTAACATGGTAATTGAAAAAGCAAAAAGACTTGTAGAGCATAAAAAAGATGTGGTTATTCTTCTAGATTCTATAACTAGATTAGGAAGAGCTTACAACTCAGTACAACCAGCATCAGGAAAGATTCTAAGTGGAGGAGTTGATTCAAATGCTCTTGAAAGACCAAAAAGGTTCTTTGGAGCAGCAAGAAATCTCGAAGAGGGCGGAAGCCTTACTATTTTAGCAACTGCATTAGTTGATACAGGCTCTAAGATGGATGAAGTGATTTATGAAGAATTTAAAGGCACTGGTAATATGGAAATTCATCTTGAAAGAAAGATTGCTGAAAAAAGAATTTATCCGGCAATAAACATTAGAAGGTCTGGAACGAGAAGAGAAGATCTTTTAACTACTGATGAAGAGCTTCAAAGAATGTGGGTCCTTAGAAAGATTCTTGATGAAATGGAAGATGCCCAAGGAATCCAATTCTTAATCGATAGATTAAAATCATTTAAGACTAATGATGAATTCTTCTTATCTATGAAGAATGGCAACGGAAAGAAAGCTAAGTAAGATTTTTAGCAATTTCTAACATAGAGCTATCCGATGGCTCTTTAGTCACATAAACTCTTAGATTAAGACTTTTACTAAGGTTTTGTACTTTATCTTTTACCCTTTCAGAAATTACTATAAAGATCTTATTTTTTAATATTTCATGATCAAGAGATGTGAATAAAAAAGAAAAGGTAAGAAAGTTATAAATTAAAATAATTTTAGGTCCATTACTTACTCTGTCTAATGCCGATTTGTTATATACCAACTTATAACAAATTATTTCATCTATATTTTCTTTTAGTTTCCCCTGAAGATAGTTATTTGAATTATCTCCACAAAAAAGAAGGTTTTTACCTGGATAATCTTTTTCAATCAAATTTAAGATGTCTTCGGAGGATGAGTTGCTGGGAGAAATAGAATCAACGCCGCTATTAAGAAGCATTCCTTTTGTTGCAGGACCAATTGAAAAGATATTCCATTCTCCATTGTTTATAAACTTATTAATAAATGGAAGGCCATGGAAGACCGCTGCTTGACTAGTAAATATTATATTTTTATATGAAGAAATATTCTTCAGCTTTAATTCCAATTCTTTTAACTCTTTTTTTTCAATCGCTGGCTGGATATCTGATAAATGAGCATTAATAATTTTCAGACTCTGGTCTTGAGCTAATTTATTTAAGTTTTTTGATAGTATTTTTGGTCTGGTATTAATTATCATTATTCATTGATTAAGGTATGAGCCCCTTTTTTTAGGAATTCATTTGCTAGATTTACAATATCTTCATTTAGACTCGTATTATTTGAAGTAATTTCTTTATAGATCTTCTTTTTTCCATTTTGCGATAAGACTTTAGCGATTATTTTAATTTTTTTATCATTCTCAGTGCAAAGGATAGCTATTGGAGACAGACATGAGCCATCAAGCAAGGACACAAAATCTCTTTCTGCCTTAGCTAACATCATTTCTTGGTTAACATTAATTTTATTCAAAAGATCAATAATTTTGATATTTGATCTTAAGCATTCAATGCCAATAAAGCCCTGTGATGCTGATGGAAGCATTTCATTTATAGAAAATTCATATGCATTCTTAAAACTTAAATTAAGACGATTAAGAGCAGCTTTTGCAACAATAAGCCCATCAAAATCATTACCATTTAATTTATCTATTCTTGTTTTTATATTCCCTCTTACAGGTACAGTTTGAATAGTTGAATTTAGATTTAGTATTTGAGCTTTTCTTCTAGGGCTCGATGTAGCGATTACAGAATTATCAGGAATATTGCCCATTGACCATCCTTCTTTCGTAATCAAGACATCGGATGGGTCTTCTCTTTTCAAGACAGCAGCAATGATAAATTCTTTATTTAGTTTTGCAGGAACATCTTTCAGACTATGTACGGCTATATCAACTTCCTGTGTAAGTAGTGCAGACTCAAGAGCACTAACAAATAAGCCTTTGCCACCAATCTCATGAAGAGGTTGATCTGTTTTATCTCCATCAGAGACAATGGGCACTAATTCAGTATCAAGACCTCTTTGATTAAGTTCACTAGCAACAGTATTTGCTTGAAAGATTGCGAGTTCAGAGTTTCTGGTGGCTATTTTAATCTTCATTTTTAGATAACAATAAAGCTTTTACGTCTCCTACTGACTTTTCTTTAAGTAATGATAAAGATTCGGGTATGTCTAGCTCCGTAAATTTGCTATATTCAAGATAGATTTTACATGAAGATTTTAGATCTTTTTTTTGTATTAAGTTTAAAATTTTTAGCTCATGATCTTCATTGAAAGGGGGATCAAGAAAAATAAAATCAAATTTTGATAAATCATTATTTTTTACCCACAAATAGGCATCTTTAAAAAATATTTTTGTTTTCTCTTTTATATTAAGCGTAGAAATATTTTTTACTAACCTAGAATAATTTTTTTTATTTAATTCAACAAAAATAACTTTTTCTGCACTCCTAGAAACTGCTTCTATACCAATTGATCCAGTGCCGCTAAATAGATCTAGGCATATGGAATCATTTATATCAAACTGGATCCAGTTAAATAGAATTTCTTTTAGTTTATTAGATGTGGGCCTAAGAGAGTCTTTAAAATTAAAGGGGATTTTCTTTCCTCTTAATGTGCCGCTAGAGATTCTAATAGTATTTTTCATCTAATATTTTTTTGAAATAATTCAGTTAGACAAAATATTATTTACAGTTTTCGCTAGAAAACTTTCCAAATCATCTTTTATTCTTTTAGCAATAGTAATTCCATCTCCAATATCGCCATGACCCTCTTCAACAACCAAAGTCTTTCTTAGAATGCCAACCATCCCGTGCATTAGCGCCCAGATAGAAATTGCCTTTTCCCCAACGTTTTTATCACTTAGATCTTCATTTCCTAAATCAAGCATATGTTGTTTTAAATCCAATGTTAAATCATTAAAAGTAGAATTCGCGGCTTTAACCAAGTTTGGATAATTACCAAAGTGTCCTAGGTGAGTACCCAGCATTAAGTCGTAGGTATTTGGGAACTCTAATGCAAAATTAATATAAGCATTTCCTGTTTCTAAGAAATCTGACCCTTCATCCATTCCTTCTTTAAGTTTAATAAAGCCCTTTGCTGCAACTTCTGCCAAGAGATCTTCTTTTGTTTCAAAGTGTCTATAAGGAGCGGTTTGAGAAACATCAAGTTTTTTTGATAAATTTCTTAAACTTATATTTTCCCATCCTATTTGTTCGCACTCAGAGAAAGCTAACTCTATTAGATTTTCTTTAAGATTGCCGTGATGATATTTCATAGTTTATAATTTTATAATTAAAATGTTGACACTGTAAACATTTTAATTATATTATGTTTTCACTGTAAACATTAATTTATTGCCAAATGCATAGAATTAAAGAATTTTTTATAATCTTTTTGCTATTTCCTCAGCTTAATATTAATGCTGAACCTTTATCGCTAGAGATTCTTGAAGTTAAAATCTTGGACACTTATGAAGCAACTAAACAGTTGCCCGGTAAACTTTTTCCTGTTCAACAATCCAATGTTGCCTTTCAGATTGGAGGAAAGATTCAATCAATACCTGTTGATATTGGAGACGAGGTTAAAGAGGGTGATATTTTGGCTGAGTTAGATAATAGAGAAATCTTAGCAAACCTAAATCAGGCAAAAGCTAAATATCAATTAGCAGAACAACTTCTAAAACGTTTTCAAGATTTAAAGGCACAGGGGCATATTTCAATTCAAGAGCTTGATAAAGCAGAGTCTGATTTTCTAGTAGCTAAATCACAACTTGATTTTTATAAGGTTAAATTTGAGCAAACAAAAATATTAGCTCCTTTTAATGGACTTATCCAAAGTAGATTTTTAGATGAGGGCTCAGTCATTAATGCCGGGCTACCCATTCTAGAGATACTTGATTCTGAGAAAGTTGAAGCTCATATTGCTATTCCTTTAGATTTAATAAATAGATTGAAACTTAAAGAAATATATTCATTTAACTTAAGCGGCGATCTAGTTTCAGGTAAATTAAAAAGACTTTCTCCAATGTCGCTTGGTGGATCTAATAATAGATTAGCTATTTTTGAGTTTGATAATTTTTTTGTTCCAGGAGCAGTTATTAATCTTAATTTAATTATTAATCACAAGGCTAGGGGAACCTGGGTCCCAATAAAATCTTTATCTCAGTCTGACGGAGGATTGTGGTCAGTATATACAGTAGATAATTCTAATAAGATAACTAAAGAACTTGTCGAGGTTATTTATTATGAGGGGAAGAATGCTTTTGTTGCCGGCACACTAAAAAATGGAGATCTTGTTATTAAAGGCGGAGCTTCGAAAGTTATAGAAGGACAATTTATTAAATAAAAATGAGCCTGGTAAATATTTTTCTAGATCGTCCTAGAATTTTAATTCTAACCCTTGTATTTATCTTACTTTCTGGGCTTTCGTCATGGTTTTCAATACCCAGACAAGAAAATCCAGAATTAGCTCAAAGATGGGCCTCTATCATCGTATCTGATCCTGGTGCATCTGCCTCGAGAATAGAAACACAATCTGTAGTTAAAATTGAATCTGCGCTTCAAGAAATAATTGAAATAGAAGATTTACAGGTGGAGATTCAAGCTGGCAGCGCAGGAATAGGGATTGAGCTTAAAGATTTTGTACATTTTGATTTTATTGAGCAAACCTGGGGTGAAATACAGGATAAGATTGATCAAGTTAAGCCATCTCTTCCAAGCAGCGCCTCAGTTCAACTGGTTCGCTCTAGCGGCCCCCCTATATCAGTTTTATATGCATTGACATGGCAGGGAGAAGGGGAGCCTCCAATTATTTTAATGTCTAGATTGGGGGACGAATTAAGAAGAAAGCTCTCTTTTGTTGACGGAACTGAAAGAACAGGTTTGCACGGAATAGCTAATGAAGAAGTTTTAGTTGAAGTTGATACTAATAAATTAGGATTGCTGAATTTATCATTAGCTGATGTTAGTAGAGCCTTAGCGATGTTTGATAGCAATAGGCCTATTGGAAAAATTTCTAATCAAAACCAGGAAACTTTATTAAAGGTTAAAGATAATCTAGTAAATGTGTCTCAAATAAGAGATCTTCCTATTCAAGTTATAGATGGTTACGGAGTTATAAAACTTCAAGATATTGCCAAGGTTTCAAAGCAACCATATCAACCAGTAGAAGATATAGCATTAAGCAATGGAAAAAACTCTGTGTTAATTGAAGCCAAGGCAGCTTTCGGACAAAGGATAGATTTATATGTAGGCCAAGCAGATATCATCGCCAATGAATTTAGAGAACTTCTTCCAGAAGAAATAGTTTTAAAAAATATTTATAGCGAATCTTTTTATACAAAAAAGATGTTTAATACATTAACTAGAAGTGTTATTTCAGCAATTATTCTTGTCTTATTTTTAAGTTTTCTTCTTCTTGGCTTAAGAGCTGCTTTAATTATTAGTGCAATCTTACCTTTTACTATTTCAATGGTTCTTCTTGGCTGCAGGCTATTAGAAATGCCACTTCATCAAACCTCTATAACGGGAATAATTATTGCACTTGGGTTGTTAATTGATAATGGGATTATAGTTGTTGAAGACTATAGGCACAGAAGATCTTCTGGATTAGAGCCAAGAGATGCTATCAATAAAACAATTAGTCAACTGGTTGTCCCTTTGCTCGCAGCAACATTTACTACAGTGTTTGCGTTTTTACCAATAGCAACAGGCGATGGATCAAGCACAGAATTCGTTGGAGGAATGGCAGTAACAGTTATTCTGGCGATTACGTCTTCATTATTTCTTGCTTTGACTGTAGTTCCAGTAATGATGGCTTATTTAGAAAAGGTAGCATTCTTTGAAAAAATATCTATTAATCAAAATGGCTACTCTAATCAGAAGTTATTAGAGAAATATAGGTCATTGCTTTCATGGGCATATCTGAAGCCAAGAAGAGCTTTGGGAATAGCATTATTTTTACCTATATCAGGGTTTTTGCTATTCCAGACAATACCTGGAGATTTCTTTCCAGCTAATGATAGAAACATGTTCAGGGTCTCAGTTGAGTTGCCAGTTAATTCAACCGCAATAGAATCAGAAAGAAAAGTTCATCAAATTAGAGAAGAAATTTTAAAAACAGGAATAGTGGAAAGTGATGTTTGGTTTATCGGAAGAAAATTGCCCAGAATCATGTATAACGTAGTTTCTGGAGATTCTGCTTTAGGGTCAAATCATATAGCGGAGGGCGTATATTTTTCTAATAGTTATAAAGAAATGGCACAAATTCTTCCCAGCCTGGCAAAAAATATTTCTGCAAATAATCCAGATATACAAATAAGGATTGATAAATTTTATGCAGGTCCTCCTGTTTTTGCTGCAATTGATTATGGAATTACAGGAGATGATCCCGAAGTGCTCCAATTATTAGGAGAAAAATTAGAGCTCATTATTAGCAAAGCCCCAAATATAAGTTCAACCAATGTAACCTCAAAATCTTTTGAAACCAATATCGAATTAGATCTAAATAATTCTAATATGGCCTTATCTTCAAAACAGATGGAAGCTATTCTAAACGAGTTAGCTGCTGCTAATAATGGGATTATTGTAGGATCTATGCTTGATGGAAATAAAGATCTTCCTATAAGGGTTAAGAGCTTGGGTAAAATTAGCTCTTCTATTGAGGGCGTAGGACTTCTTACTTTACCTGGTCAAGCTAGCGTTGATTATGTTGAAAGTTTTGGAAAGACTTCGTTAACAAGGACCTCTGAATTTATTGAGCGCAAGAATGGAGAAAAAAAGAATTCCGTTCAAGGCCAAATATGGACAGGAACATTAGCGTCAACCGTTGAATCTTCTATAAAAAAAGAAATCAATGAATTTGAACAATCATTACCTGCAGGTTATTCATTATATTCTGATGGTGAAGGTGATACTGCTGCTCAATCTCAAGGTCAACTTATTTCTTCGGCTGCCATATTTTTTGTTCTAATTGTTGTTGGCTTAGTGGCAGCATTAAACTCATTTACACAAGCTGGCATTATTTTGTCTGTAGCTATTTTATGTGTCGGTCTTTCTTTTGTAGGCTTAGTAGTGGGGCAACAGAATTATGGATTTATAGCTACTGTAGGAGCTATAGGTTTGGCTGGACTAGCTATTAATGATTCAATTGTTGTTTTATCTCATATTAAAGAAGAAGCTGAAAAAGGGAATATGACAAAAGCCCAATTAGTGGAGGTCGTAATAAGATCTACACGTCATGTGATTACCACATCAGCAACTACTATCGGAGGCTTTCTTCCATTACTATTCGCAAGTATATTTTTTAGACCTCTAGCCTGGGGTATGGTCGTTGGTGTTTTAGGATCTTCAATTATCGCAGTATTTTATATACCAGCAATGTTCATCTTATTGAAAAAGATTAAGACTTAATTTATAAAAATTTTCTTATGAGCTAGAACCAGGATTGATTCCTAGTATCGACTTCCATGACCATGAAGACTCTTCATTAGAATCATCTCCAAAACGTGATTTATTTAAAGCAATTAGAGCTTGAGTGTCTTCATATAACTCTGTGTATCCTAGAGCCTGATATGAAGAAGATAAAATCTTTAAAGCTCTTAGGCTCTCGCTAGAATTTGGAATATTCTCAATGACATAATTCGCTCTTCTTATAGCCGCAACATAAGCTTTTCTTTTGACATAATAATCTGCAGCTGCCAATTCACCACCCGCTATAAGGTTCCTTAAATAAATAATCCTTTGATTTGCATAAGGCGTATATTGACTGTCAGGGAATCTTGTTAAGAATTCAGTCAATTCAGAAAATGAATCTTTTGCACCAGAAAGATCACGCTTTGATAAGTCTGTGCCCACAACTCTTACCATTATGCTTTTATCTGCGGTAAAACTAGAAAGACCTTTCATAAAATATGCATAGTCAATATTTGGATGTCTCGGATGTAAGCGAATAAATCTTTCAGCGCTGGAATGAGCTGCATCATTTTCACCATTCATGAAATGTGCGTAAATTAGTTCAACTTGTGCCTGTTCAGCATATTTACCAAAAGGATATTGAGTTTCTATAGCTGTTAGGGAATCAATAGCACCAAAATAATTACCACCTTTCATTCTTCTTTGAGCTTGGTCATAATACATTTTTTCTGGTCTCTCTAGTTCTTGTTGGTCACTATTACAACCAGAAAGCACAACAGATGAAGCAATAATACTTATACTAAGATAAATTATAGAAACTGTTTTTTTCTTCATAGTGTATATTTTACATTTATTATTACTAATTAAGTTTTAAATTTTATATTTAGATGAAAAAAATTAAATAAAGTTCAATGAAAACAACTCTTAAAGTTTTAGAAGAAAATACCAATATGCGACTAGATGTTGTTGCTGCAGCTATGTTTTCAGATTTCTCTCGAACACAATTAAAGAAATGGATTCTTCAAGGCAGGGTTCTGGTTAATGGAGAAATCTGCTCCCCAAAAGATACCGTCTATACAGGAGATGAAATAGAAGTGCATCCATTAGAAGAAAATAAAGTTTCATGGGATCCTGAAAAAATTGAATTTGAAGTTGTGTATGAAGAAGAAGATTTTCTTATTATTAATAAACCTAATGGTTTAGTAATGCATCCAGGCTCTGGTTGTCTAAATGGCACTTTGGCAAATGGTCTTTTATATAAATACCCTGAATTAATTAATCTCCCCCGGTGTGGCATTGTTCATCGCCTTGATAAAGATACTTCAGGAGTATTAGTTGTTGCTCGGACTGATTCCTTTAGAAATTATTTTATTCAAGAAATGCAAGAACGAAGAGTAAAGAAAGATTATATAGCTATTTCAGTTGGAGAAACTATCGGGAGTTTTGAAATAAATGAACCCATTGGAAGAGATGAAAGAAATAGAACTAAGATGGCTATTCGTCATGACGGGAAAGAATCAATATCATTTATTAAACTTAAAAGGGGTTATAAGGGTTATGTTGTATTAGATGTTTCAATTGAAACAGGAAGAACTCATCAGATTAGAGTCCATTTAGCTGCCAAAAATTTACCAATTATTGGAGATTCTACATATAACTCGAGAAAAAAGATTGGAAAAGAATCTTCAGATGGATTAATCCAATTTATAAGAGATTTTCCTAGACAAGCTCTTCATGCAACCCATTTATCATTTCAACATCATAAAAATGACCAATTATTTGAATGGTCTATTCCTATGCCAGAGGACATGCAGAAACTAGAAAAAGCTATTATTTCGGGCTAGATCAAATATAAAGAATCTGTTAAAAAACTTGTTTTTTTCATAATAAAATAATATAAACCCCAGTCTTATAATTTTTTTTAGTTAAAGTGAAACTTTCTGGCGGCGACATGTTATTACGAGCTCTTCGAGAAGAGGGGGTCAAATTTATCTTTGGATACCCTGGCGGTGCAGCTTTGCACATATATGACGCTATATTTAGACAAAAAAAGATTGAACATATTCTAGTTAGGCATGAACAAGGTGCTACTCATGCTGCTGATGGTTATGCTAGAGCTACAGGAAAGCCGGGAGTTGTTTTTGTAACTTCAGGGCCTGGGGCAACAAATGCTATTACAGGCTTAGCAACAGCTTTTATGGACTCTATTCCTTTGGTTGTTATTTCCGGACAAGTTGCAAGTCATTTAATTGGTACAGATTCTTTTCAAGAGACCGATATGATGGGAGTTTCAAGGCCTATTGTTAAACACAGTTATCTTGTTCAAAAAACTGAAGATATACCAGCTATTATCAGTGAAGCTTTTCATGTTGCTACCACTGGAAGACCAGGACCTGTTGTTATAGATATCCCAAAAGATATTACTGCACCTGAAAATAAGTTTGAATATAAAAAGCCAGTGAAAGTTAACCTGAGATCTTATCAACCAAAGATTCATCCTCATCCAGGTCAAATAAAGAAAGCTGCTAAAGCTATTCTATCTTCTGAAAGACCAGTTATTTATGCTGGAGGCGGAGCTATTATTAGTAATGCATCAAAACAACTTAAAGCTTTAAATAAAATCCTTAATATTCCAGTAACAAATACTTTAATGGGCTTAGGTTCTTATCCTGCAAAAGATAAGCATTTTATGGGCATGCTCGGAATGCACGGGACTTATCAAGCTAATATGGCTATGCATAAAGCCGATTTAATTTTAGCCATAGGAGCTCGTTTTGACGATCGAATTACAAATACTCCTTCTAAATTTGCACCCGATGCAAGAATTATTCATATAGATGTCGACCCAGCATCAATATCAAAAATTATAAATGCAGATATCCCAATAGTTGGCCAAGTTAAAGAATCTTTAGATGCGCTTATTAAAGAAATCAAAAGATCAAAGATTAAAATAGACTCTGAAGCCATTGGTAAATGGAATAAACAAATTACTGAATGGACTCAGCTTCATGGACTAGACCATGAAATGTATTTAAAAAAATCTAAATCTAAAATGATCAAACCACAAGAAGTAGTTCAACAGATATATCAAGCTACTAAAGGTGATGCTTATGTAACTTCAGATGTGGGACAGCATCAAATGTTTGCAGCCCAGTATTATCATTTTAATAAACCAAGACGATGGATCAATTCTGGAGGGCTTGGAACTATGGGATTTGGATTGCCAGCAGCGATGGGAGTTAAGCTAGCTTTTCCTAAAAAAGAAGTTGTTTGTATTACGGGTGAAGGAAGCATACAAATGTGTATTCAAGAATTATCTACATGTTTACAGTATGGATTGCCTGTAAAGATTATTAATATTAATAATCAAGCCCTAGGAATGGTTAGACAGTGGCAAGATATGCAATATAGCGGAAGATACGCAGCAAGCACATATGAAGAATCCCTTCCTGATTTTGTTAAATTGGCTGAAGCATATGGCCATAAAGGTTTTAAAGTAACTCAAAGAAATAAACTTGGACCTACATTAGAGAAAGTATTTAGAATGAAAGATAAACTTGTCTTTGTAGATGTATATGTTGATCAGTCTGAGCATGTATATCCAATGCTGGTTGCTCCAAATGGAAGCATGGAAGATATGTGGCTATCAAAGGGTAAGAAAGCATGAAAAGAGTTTTAGCAATGCTAGTTGAAAATAAGCCAGGCGCTTTAGCTAGAGTTGTTGGTTTATTTCATCAAAGAGGGTACAACATTGAATCATTAAATGTAGCTCCTGTAGACGATGGCTCTTATTCAAGATTAACTGTATCAACAAGAGGTACAGAATCTGCCGTAGAGCAAATTATGAAACAAATAAATAAATTGATTGATATTATCAAGGTTGCTGACTTAACTGAGGGCGAACACCATGAACTTGAACTAGCTTTAATTAAATTAGGTAAGATTAAAGATTTAAAAAGTATCAAGAAAAAGATAAAACCTTTAAACGGGAAAGTTATTAAAAACGACAGCTCTTCTTGTGTTTTATCTGTAACTGGAACATCTATAGATATTAATAACTTAATTAAATCTTTAAAGAGAAATAAAATTATTGAAACTGTTAGATCTGGAAGTATTGGGTTACATGAATCCAACAAAACATTAACAATTTAAAAAAGGAAAGGTATGAAAATTTTTTATGATGAAGATGCTAATTTAGACATTATTAAAGGGATGAGTGTTGCGATCATTGGATACGGATCACAAGGTCATGCACATGCAAATAATCTTAAAGATTCTGGAGTTGATGTAACAGTTGGTCTTAGAAGTGGTTCTAGCTCATGGACTAAAGCAGAAGAAGCAGGAATTAAAGTTGAAGATGTTGAAGGCGCAGTAACTGGATCTGATTTAGTAATGGTTCTTGCACCAGATGAATTTCAGAAAGATATATATGAAAAACAAATTCAACCAAACCTCAAGGATGGATCAATTCTAGCTTTTGCACATGGTTTCAATATACATTTTAATAAAATAATTCCAGATGAAACTACAAGTGTAATTATGATTGCTCCAAAAGGACCGGGGCATACAGTAAGAAGCACATATAACGACGGCGGAGGAGTTCCTTCCTTAATAGCTGTTTTTAAAGATGATATAAAAAATAAACCTTTTTCAGCTAAAGATGTTGCACTCTCATATGCAAAAGCAAATGGAGGAACAAGAGCTGGTGTTCTTGAAACATCTTTTAAAGAAGAAACTGAAACAGATCTTTTTGGAGAACAGGCTGTATTATGTGGCGGCATGACTGCTTTAATTAAAGCTGGATATGAAACATTAGTAGAAGCAGGATATAGTCCAGAGATGGCATATTTTGAATGCTTGCATGAAACAAAATTAATAGTTGACCTTATTCATGAAGGAGGAATAGCAAACATGCATTACTCTATTTCAAACACTGCTGAATATGGTGATTATCTAAGTGGACCAAAAGTAATAACAGAGGATACTAAGGTTGTTATGAAAGAAATCTTAGCCAATATTCAATCAGGAGAATTTGCAAATCAATTCTTAGATGATTGCAGACAGAGTAATGATGGATCAGGCGGTCCAGTCATGAAAAGTAACAGAGAAGCAACAAAAAATCATTCAATTGAAAAAGTCGGATCTGAATTAAGATCAAAAATGAAATTCTTAAATAATCAAAAACTTGTAGATAAAGAAAAAAATTAAAGAAAAGGGTATCTTCTTAAGAATTATCAATTTACAATACGCATCCCGTCCATGAGGCGGTTGTTCTTTAAAAATATTTAGTTACTCGTGTGGGTGTTCAAATACGAGAAAAAAAATTTAGATTTTTTAAAAAAATCAACAAAACATGATAACAATTGAAGAGTTTGATCATGGCTCAGATTGAACGCTGGCGGTAGGCTTAACACATGCAAGTCGTGCGAGAAAATATCTTCGGATATGAGTAGAGCGGCGAACGGGTGAGTAACGCGTAGGAATGTACCTAGTAGAAGGGGATAGCCCGAGGAAACTCGGATTAATACCGTATACCTCCTTCGGGAGAAAGAAGGCCTCTCTTTGAAGCTTTCGCTATTAGATCAGCCTGCGTAAGATTAGCTTGTTGGTGAGGTAATGGCTCACCAAGGCTACGATCTTTAGCTGGTCTGAGAGGACGATCAGCCACATTGGGACTGAGACACGGCCCAGACTCCTACGGGAGGCAGCAGTGGGGAATATTGGACAATGGGCGCAAGCCTGATCCAGCCATACCGCGTGTGTGAAGAAGGCCTTCGGGTTGTAAAGCACTTTAAGCAGGGAGAAAAAAATATAGGTTAATACCCTATGTTCTTGATGTTACCTGCAGAATAAGCACCGGCTAATTCCGTGCCAGCAGCCGCGGTAATACGGAAGGTGCAAGCGTTAATCGGAATTACTGGGCGTAAAGCGCGCGTAGGTGGTTTGTTAAGTTGGATGTGAAAGCCCTGGGCTCAACCTAGGAACTGCATCCAAAACTGGCTAACTAGAGTACGATAGAGGGAGGTAGAATTCATAGTGTAGCGGTGGAATGCGTAGATATTATGAAGAATACCAGTGGCGAAGGCGGCCTCCTGGATCTGTACTGACACTGAGGTGCGAAAGCGTGGGTAGCGAACAGGATTAGATACCCTGGTAGTCCACGCCGTAAACGATGACAACTAGCTGTTGGGAGGCAAAGCCTTTCAGTGGCGCAGCTAACGTTTTAAGTTGTCCGCCTGGGGAGTACGGCCGCAAGGCTAAAACTCAAATGAATTGACGGGGACCCGCACAAGCGGTGGAGCATGTGGTTTAATTCGATGCAACGCGAAAAACCTTACCTACTCTTGACATACTTGGAAGCTCTTGTAATGAGAGTGTGCCTTTTGGAGCCAAGATACAGGTGCTGCATGGCTGTCGTCAGCTCGTGTCGTGAGATGTTCCGTTAAGTCGGATAACGAGCGCAACCCTTACCCTTATTTGCCAGCGATTCGGTCGGGAACTATAAGGGGACTGCCGGTGATAAACCGGAGGAAGGTGAGGACGACGTCAAGTCATCATGGCCCTTACGAGTAGGGCTACACACGTGCTACAATGGGGAATACAGACGGACGCTAAGCCGCGAGGTGGTGCTAATCCTAGAAAGTTCTTCGTAGTCCGGATTGGAGTCTGCAACTCGACTCCATGAAGTCGGAATCGCTAGTAATCGCGGATCAGCATGCCGCGGTGAATACGTTCTCGGGTCTTGTACACACCGCCCGTCACACCATGGAAGTGGATTGCACCAGAAGTAGATAGTCTAACCTTAGGGAGGGCGTTTACCACGGTGTGTTTCATGACTGGGGTGAAGTCGTAACAAGGTAGCCGTAGGGGAACCTGTGGCTGGATCACCTCCTTAACGATATTTCGATTTTAACGCCCACACGAGTAACTAAATATATAAAAAGAACATATTGATATGTAAAATTTTTGGTATGTAATTTTCTAGTATGTACATTTATGTACATATAAGATCACTGCAATTTAAAAGAAAAGTAATTAATATATTTTATTAAGTACTCTCAAAAGCGAATAACCTTTTTTAAGGTTATATGATCAAGTAAAGGAAGAGCACAAGGCGGATGCCTTGGCAGCAGAAGGCGATGAAGGACGTAGTAACCTGCGATAAGCTTCGGGGAGCTGGTAAACAAGCTTCGATCCGGAGATTTCCGAATGGGAAAACCCAGTATGCATAAGCATACTATCTTATACTGAATACATAGGTATAAGAGGCAAACCTAGGGAACTGAAACATCTAAGTACCTAGAGGAAAAGAAATCAACCGAGATTCCGGTAGTAGCGGCGAGCGAAACCGGATCAGCCCTTAAGCTTTTTTGAGTTTAGCAAAACATTTTGGAAAGAATGGCCATAGTAGGTGATAGCCCTGTATGCAAAAAACTCATTAAAGTGAAATCGAGTAGGTCGGGACACGTGAAATCTTGACTGAACATGGGGGGACCATCCTCCAAGGCTAAATACTCTCTGCTGACCGATAGTGAACTAGTACCGTGAGGGAAAGGCGAAAAGAACCCCGGCGAGGGGAGTGAAATAGAACCTGAAACCTTGTGCTTACAAGCAGTCGGAGCCCACTTGTTGGGTGACGGCGTACCTTTTGTATAATGGGTCAACGACTTAATTTTAGTAGCAAGCTTAACCGTTTAGGGGAGGCGTAGGGAAACCGAGTCTTAATAGGGCGCTCAGTTGCTAGGATTAGACCCGAAACCGGGTGATCTATCCATGGCCAGGGTGAAGGTCGAGTAACATCGACTGGAGGCCCGAACCCACTTATGTTGAAAAATGAGGGGATGAGCTGTGGATAGGAGTGAAAGGCTAATCAAACCCGGAGATAGCTGGTTCTCTTCGAAAACTATTTAGGTAGTGCCTCGTGTATTACCATAGGGGGTAGAGCACTGTTTCGGCTAGGGGGTCATCCCGACTTACCAAACCGATGCAAACTCCGAATACCTATGAGTATGAGCACGGGAGACAGACTGCGGGTGCTAACGTCCGTAGTCGAGAGGGAAACAACCCAGACTGTCAGCTAAGGTCCCTAATTATGATTAAGTGGGAAACAATGTGGGAAGGCACAAACAGCTAGGAGGTTGGCTTAGAAGCAGCCATCCTTTAAAGAAAGCGTAATAGCTCACTAGTCGAGTCGGCCTGCGTGGAAGATATAACGGGGCTAAATCATAAACCGAAGCTACAGATCTTAAATTTATTTAAGATGGTAGAAGAGCGTTCTGTAAGCCGTTGAAGGTAAGCTGAGAGGCGAGCTGGAGGTATCAGAAGTGCGAATGTTGACATGAGTAACGATCAAAGAGGTGAAAAACCTCTTCGCCGAAAAACCAAGGGTTCCTGTCCAACGCTAATCGAGGCAGGGTGAGTCGACCCCTAAGGCGAGGGCGAAAGCCGTAGTCGATGGGAAACAGGTTAATATTCCTGTACTTTTTATAACTGCGATGGGGTGACGGAGAAGGTTAAACTAGCACGGCGATGGTTGTCCGTGTTTAAGATGGTAGGTTTGTGTTTTAGGTAAATCCGGAACACTTTAAGACCGAGAATTTATGACGATCACTCAATGAGTGAGAAGTAGTTGATACCACGCTTCCAGGAAAAACCTCTAAGCTTCAGGTTATAAGAAATCGTACCCTAAACCGACACAGGTGGTTAGGTCGAGTAGACCAAGGTGTTTGAGAGAACTATGGTGAAGGAACTAGGCAAAATAGCACCGTAACTTCGGGAGAAGGTGCGCCACGATAGGTTATAAGACTTGCTCTTAGAAGCTTTTCGTGGTCGAAGATACCAGGTGGCTGCGACTGTTTACTAAAAACATAGCACTCTGCAAACTCGTAAGAGGAAGTATAGGGTGTGACGCCTGCCCGGTGCCGGAAGGTTAAGTGATGGGGTTAGCTTTTGCGAAGCTCTTGATCGAAGCCCCGGTAAACGGCGGCCGTAACTATAACGGTCCTAAGGTAGCGAAATTCCTTGTCGGGTAAGTTCCGACCTGCACGAATGGCGTAACGATGGCCACACTGTCTCCACCATAGACTCAGTGAAATTGAAATCGCTGTTAAGATGCAGTGTACCCGCAGCTAGACGGAAAGACCCCGTGCACCTTTACTATAGGTTCACACTGGACTTTGATCTTATTTGTGTAGGATAGGTGGGAGACTTTGAAGCTGGAACGCTAGTTCTAGTGGAGTCGTCCTTGAAATACCACCCTTGTAAAATTGAGGTTCTAACCTAGGTCCATTATCTGGATCGGGGACAGTGTGTGCTGGGTAGTTTGACTGGGGCGGTCTCCTCCTAAAGAGTAACGGAGGAGTACGAAGGTATCCTCAGCACGGTCGGACATCGTGCAAAGAGTATAAAGGCAGAAGGATGCTTGACTGCGAGATCGACGGATCGAGCAGGTAGGAAACTAGGTCTTAGTGATCCGGTGGTTCTGTATGGAAGGGCCATCGCTCAACGGATAAAAGGTACGCCGGGGATAACAGGCTGATACCGCCCAAGAGTTCATATCGACGGCGGTGTTTGGCACCTCGATGTCGGCTCATCACATCCTGGGGCTGGAGCAGGTCCCAAGGGTATGGCTGTTCGCCATTTAAAGTGGTACGCGAGCTGGGTTTAGAACGTCGTGAGACAGTTCGGTCCCTATCTGCTGTGGGCGTTTGGAGATTTGAGGGAAGCTGATCCTAGTACGAGAGGACCGGATTGGACGAACCTCTGGTGTTCCGGTTGTCACGCCAGTGGCATTGCCGGGTAGCTATGTTCGGAAAGGATAACCGCTGAAAGCATATAAGCGGGAAGCCTCTCCCAAGATTAAATCTCCCAGAGACTTTATGTCTCCTAAAGAGTCGTCATAGACTATGACGTTGATAGGCTAGATGTGTAAGCGCTGTGAGGCGTTGAGCTAACTAGTACTAATAACTCGTGAGGCTTGATCATGTAACCTTAAGAAAGGTTCATTTTTGAAAGTAACAATAAAATATTTTAAATATTTGTGGTGAAATAATTACATACCAGTTTGCCTGATGACAATAGCGGTTTGGAACCACCTGATCCCATCTCGAACTCAGAAGTGAAACGAACCAACGCCAATGGTAGTGCAGGGTCTCCCTGTGTGAGAGTAGGAAATCGTCAGGCTTTTATTTTTAAAGCCCACTTCTAGTGGGCTTTTTTGTATAAAAAATTTAGAATACATAAAATAGTTAAGTTTTATTTATGAATACAAATATGATAATTGGATTAACTGGAGGAATAGGTTCAGGAAAATCTGCTGCAGGCAATGAATTTGAAAAATTAGGTATATCAGTTATAGATGCAGACGCTATAGCTAAAAACGTAACCTTAAAAGACTCAAAAGCATACAACGAAATAGTTAATCATTTTGGAAAAGACATATTAGATAACTCACAAAATATAGATAGAAAAAAATTAAGAGATATCATTTTTTCAAACAATTCTGAAAAAAAGATATTAGAAAGTTATCTTCATCCAGCAATCAGAGAAGATATAACAAGTGCAATACTTTCTTCTCATTCACCTTATACCATTATTATGGTTCCTTTAATATTTGAAACAAATTCCATGAATCAATATGAAAAGATTTTAGTAATAGATTGTGATGAGAATATTCAAATTGATCGAGCTTCATCAAGAGATAATGCTTCCAGTGAAGATATTAAAAAAATTATAAACTCTCAAGCCACAAGAGAAGAGCGATTAAGTATTGCTAATGATATTATTTTAAATAATTCTTCTCTTAAAGACTTAAAAAATCAGGTTTATGAGATTCACAAAAAATATTTAAGGATTGCTAATGAACGAATGTCCAAATTGTAAAAAAATAGCTGATCTATCTTCAAAAAATGTATCAAGACCTTTTTGTTCTGAGAGATGTAAGTTAATAGATTTTGGCTCTTGGGCAGGAGAAGAAAATATTGTATCAAGACCTATTGAATCAGAAGATTTTTATGAAGAATAGTTAAATACTATCTTCCATGACATTGTTTATATTTTTTCCCTGATTCACACCAACAAGGGTCATTTCTTCCTATTTTAGGCTCCTCTCTTTTAATAGTTTTATGCTCTGGGCTATCAGAAAGAGAATCAGTATTATTTGTTTCAGATGAATTTAAAGAAAAATCTTCTTTTTTTAATTCAAGCTCATCATCATTTATATTTGTATCTTTATTTTCTAAATTTGAGATATCATCTTGAGAATTTATTTGCAGTGTATAAAGGACCCTTATAGTTTCCTTATTTATTTGATCTAACATATCTTCAAACATTGCATACGCTTCTCTTTTGTATTCATTTTTAGGATTCTTTTGAGCATACGCTCTTAAGCCAATGCTTTGTCTTAAATGATCAATTTCTGCAAGATGCTCTTTCCAATGAACATCTAAAACTTGAAGCATTACTTGTTTCTCAAGTATTAATCTGGTTTCTTCCATCTCAGAATATTTCTTTTTAAATACAGAATGCGCTTCATCAATAATTATTTTAGCAATAGTGCCTGGTAATAAAGTTTTATCTTGCTTAACATTATTTTCTATATCAGTTTTTATTCCATAATCATTTAATAAAAAACTTTCTAAATCTTTTAAATTCCATTGAGACTCAATTGATTCAAGAGGGACAAAGTCTCGAATTATAGATTCAAATTCTTCATCAATAAGCTCATTGATAGTTTCGCTAATATCACTTTCTTCTAATAATTGATTGCGTAGCGAATAAATGGCTTGCCTTTGATCATTAGCAACATCATCATATTCAAGCAAGTTTTTTCTTATATCAAAGTTACGACTCTCTATTCTTCTTTGAGCGTTCTCAATTCCTCTGGAAAGCATTCTATGTTCAATATGATCTTCTCCCAACCCAACTCTTTCAAAGAGCGCTCTTCTATTATCTGATATAAACAATCTAAGTAAATCATCATCAAGTGATAGAAAGAAGCGAGAGTATCCTGGATCACCCTGTCTTCCAGATCTTCCTCGCAGCTGGTTGTCTATTCTTCTTGATTCATGCCTTTCGGTACCTAGAATATGAAGGCCGCCAGCTTCTATAACATTCTTATTTTTTTCTTCCCATTCTGAATCACCTTCATCTCTTTTCCCACCAAGCACTATATCTGTTCCTCTTCCTGCCATATTTGTAGCAATAGTTACCATTCCAGCTTTACCAGCATTTGCAATAATTTCAGCTTCTTTTTGATGATGTTTGGCATTTAATATTTGATGAGGTATTTTTTTTGTTTGCAATAGTTGGGAGACTTCTTCGGATGACTCAACAGACACAGTTCCAACAAGAATAGGGGCCATCTTTGTTCTCAAGGATTCTATTTCTTTTATTAAAGCTTTATATTTAGATTCTTTATTAAGAAATACTAAATCATTCATATCTTCCCTAATCATAGGTTTATGAGTTGGGATAATTACAACACTTAGTCCATATATTTCATTAAATTCCAACGCTTCAGTATCAGCAGTTCCTGTCATGCCTGATAAAGTAGTAAATAGTCTGAAAAAATTTTGAAACGTTGTAGAAGCTAAAGTTTGAGATTCTCTTTGAATAGGAACATTCTCTTTGCACTCTAAAGCCTGATGAACACCCTCAGACATTCTTCTCCCGGACATAGTTCTTCCGGTATGCTCATCTATTAACAATACCTCATTATTCCTTACTAAATAATGAACATTTTTATCAAATAAAAATGAAGCCCTTAATGTAGCTTGAACGAACCTCATTATTTTAAGGTTAGAAACAGAATAAAGACCATCTGAATGTGTAAGAACGCCTAATGATTCTAATTCAGACTCAACTAAGATATAGCCATCATCTGTTAGTTCAATTGATCTATTTTTCTCATCTACAATAAAATGCCCTCTTTCATTATCCTGAAGAGGCTCTTCTTCAGTTTCTGTCCTTAGTTGCTTTTTAAGTTTCGGTATTATTGTTTTGATTTGTTTGTATAAATCTGAGCTTTCGTTTGATGGCCCAGATATAATAAGAGGAGTTCTTGCTTCATCAATTAGTATTGAATCTACTTCGTCAATAATTGCAAAATCTAAAGAGCATTGGGCTCTATCTTCAACCCTTAAAGCCATATTGTCTCTTAGGTAATCAAATCCCAGCTCATTATTAGTTGCATAAATAACGTCTGATTTATATGCTTCTATTTTTTCTTCTGTTGATTGACCTGAATATACTGTTCCAACTGTTAGTCCAAGAAATTCATATATTGGCCGCATCCATTCAGCATCTCTTTTTGCTAAATAATCATTAACTGTAACGAGCACAACTTTATTTCCAATACTTGAATTCAAGAATGCTGGAAGAGTAGCTACTAGAGTTTTACCTTCACCTGTTTTCATTTCAGCAATATTGCCTTCAGCTAAACAAATTCCACCTAAAAGTTGAGAGTCAAAATGCCTAAGCCCTAAAGTTCTTACACTTGCCTCTCTGACAGCTGCATATGCTAAAGGTAGGACAGAATTAATATCTTTAGATTCTTTATATTGATTATTAATTTTATTTTTAAGCTCAAGAAAATAACTATCTTCTTGATTTCCCATCTCCTCATCATAAGCATTAATCTTGTCGACAAGATATTGCATTTTCTTGATAGTTCTATCATTGCTAGAACCAAAGATTTTTGAAAATATATTAAGCATTAATTATTTAAAATTTTGTTATTAATTGCGTATATATTACGCAACGTCACCAAATGGTGGCCTTACATATGAAATGGGGGCATTATCTAGATTTTCAAACTCTACCACTTCATAGGCTTCTTCAGACTCAATAATCTTTCTTAAAAGTTGATTATTTAATGCATGGCCAGATTTATAGCCAGAGAATTCACCAATAAGGTTTCCTCCAAGAAGATACAGATCACCAATAGCATCAAGCATTTTATGCTTAACTATTTCATCCTCAAACCTTAGACCTTCTTCATTCAATATCTCTTCTTCTCCAAAAGCAATAGCATTATCAACGCTTGCACCAAGAACTAGGTTTTGCGATTTTAATTTATCTAAATCACTCATATATCCAAATGTTCTAGCTCGACATACCTCTTTAACGAAAGAGGTTGATGAAAAATCAATCACCGATGTTGATGGGAGAGTTTTGTGAACCGGATGATCAAAATCTACTTTAAAAGAAACTTTAAAACCATCAAAAGGCTTTATAGAAGCAAAAGCATCATCTCTCTCTGATGTTACTTCTTTTTTCACTCTTATAAACTTCTTCATACCTTCTTGCTCTTGCAGTCCGGCTGCTTGTAAAAGAAAAACAAATGGAGCTGCACTGCCATCCATAATGGGTACTTCTGGGCCATCAAGCTTAATAATGCAATTATCAATTCCAAGACCCGCAATAGCTGAAAGAAGATGCTCAATAGTGTGAACTTTTATATCATCTTTAACTAGAGTAGTGGACATGCTTGTCTCACCAACATTTTCTGCAAGGGCAGGAATTTCTATATCAGGATTTATATCAGTTCTAATAAATCTTATGCCTGAATTTACCTCAGCAGGCAGCAGATCCATATTAACTTTTATTCCAGTATGCAAGCCTATGCCAGTAGCATTAATAGCGTTTCTTAAGGTTCTCTGTTTTAGCATTTATCAAGTCTAATACAATATAAATTCATATCAAGTTAATTCTCAATTTGGTTTCTTTGCCTAACAGCTTCATTCAATATTACGCCCGTAGCCACTGATACATTTAAACTTTTAAAATTTTTACTAGAGCTAAGGGCAACTACACTATCACATGCTTCTAAGGTTTTTTCTCTAATACCTGTCTCTTCGGAGCCCATAATTAAGACACTTGGTCCACAAAAGTCTTCTTTATAATATATTTTATTGGAATGCTCACTTAACCCAAAGATATGAAAATTATTATCTTTTAGAAATTTAATACAATTAATTAAATTCGTTACATGAAAAATATTCAGAACCTCAAAACCGCCCGATGAGACTTTATGAGCAACAGCATTCGTTGGAGCGCACTCGTGTTTATTTATTATAAGTGCATCAACTCCAGATACTGCTGCAGATCTTACGCATGCTCCCAGATTTCTTGGATCAATAATATTATCAAGTATGAGTATAAGAGGGTTCTTATTTTTTGAATTTGATATCATAAGCTTAAGATCTTGAAAAGAAGACTGCTCTTCTTTTTTTATGATTGCTTCAGGTTCTTGAGATATTTTTTTCGATAACTCAAAAGCAATACCCTTAGATTCAATTAATTTAATTAACGACTCAATCCTTTTATCAGCTCTTTTTGCAGGAAGCGTAATTTTTTTTAATTTCTCTGGATTATGCTCAAGGATGCTTTCGATGCTATGAAATCCTACTCTTTGATCTAAATTATTTTGTTTCATTTATTTATTAATAATAGATAAATTTATTTTTCTCTCATATGGAAGAACATTATCAATTCTAACTCTTATTTTTTGCCCCTGCTTAAAACTTCTTCCTTTTGATCTACCTCTTAAAGTATTACTTATATTATCAAAAAGATATCTATCATTAGGTAAATCAGATACATGAACAAGCCCTGAAATATAAAAATTATCTATTTCCGCAAAAACTCCAAAGTCAGTAATGCTAACAATCATTGCGTTAAAGTCATCTCCAATAAATTGCTTTAAGTGATGACATATAAGTTGCTGAACTAATGATCTAGATGTTTTTTCAGCTTGCCTTTCTAGGTCTGATAGCTCTACGCAGTCTAATTCTATTTCTTGTTTATTAGGCTCTTTAATTTTACTTTTATTACTTAGCTTAGCTTTTATTAGTCTATGAACCATAAGATCTGGGTATCTTCTTATTGGGGATGTGAAGTGAGAATAATTTTCAAGCTGGAGACCAAAGTGACCTATCTCCTCAGTGGAGTATTCAGCCCTTTGCAAACTTTGAAGAACAAGAGTCTGAAGAGATTTTTTTAATTCATGATTAGATGAAAATTTTAAACATTGGGTAATAATCTCCAAAGAACTTGTTTTAGATTTCACAGTTAAGCCCTTTGTTGAAAAAAAACTTTTTAGAGCATCAATTTTAATAGTTTCAGGCTCTTCATGGATTCTATATACACCATATCCATAATGTTTCTTCATATAATTGGCTGCACATATATTTGCTGCCAACATTGCCTCTTCAATCATTAAGTGAGAAAAAAGCCTTTGCGAAGTTTTAATTTTTTTAATTTCTCCAGATTTATTTAATTCCAAAATAGGCTCAGTGGCATCAAGCTCCAGAGCATATCTTTGTGATCTTTTTAATAATAATAATTTAGTTAGTTTTTTTAATTCAACAATAGATTTTTGTATTTCTTTTGGCAGCAGGTTGTTATTTTTTAGAGCTTCATCAATTGAATCATATGTTGCTCTTAAATTAGATTTAATAGAAGCTTCAAAAAATTCATAACCCTTAATAACGCCTTTTAATGAAAAATTAATTCTACAAACTAATACATTCCTAACTTCATTGGGAATTAATGAGCAAATATTGTTAGAGATTTCTTCAGGAAGCATAGGGATAACTTTTGCTGGAAAGTATATTGATGTCCCTCTTTTTCTTGCTTCAATATCAATTTGAGATTCAGTTTTAACAATATTAGCTACATCAGCAATAGCAACATTTAAGAATATTTCACCATCTTTTTTATAACAATATATAGCATCATCAAAATCCTTTGCGTCATTACCGTCAATTGTTATAAAGGGATTACTTGTTAAGTCTTGCCTTCTTATATTTTTAGTATCAGATATTTTTTTTAATTCTTTTTTAACAGAATCAGGCCATTCATAAGAAATATTATTTTCATTTAATATTTGCGCTAGAGCCTCATCATGAATATTCATTAGTATTGGATTTTAGTTTAATACAGATTAAAAGCTAGAAATTTAAATTAATACTAAAATTAATTAGCCTTCCCCTGGCATCATGGGTTCTTGGGTCAAAACTAAAATCAGGAGGATTATAAAGTCGAGGAGCTTCTTCATCAAAGAGGTTAATTATATTAATGCCTGCTAAAACATCATATGAATTAATGTTAATATTTTTTTCAATTCCTACATCAATCATTAAAGAAGCATCTACTTTATTTTTATAACCAATAGCGACATGAGAATCTGGAATAGGAGTTTTATTTTTATAACTGCTAATAAACCGAGAAGATACAGTTATTTTTGTATTTAATTTTCTCCAAGATAAAAATGAATTAATTTTATGCTTTGGAATGGAGTGCATATGGGCATCATAATTAAAATAACCAACCCTATCTTTCATTAATCCAGTACTGTCATCTGGTGTTAAGTATTCTAAGAAGCTAGAAGCTTTTATTTTATAAGTTAAAGAACCCAATTGATCAAAATCATATTTTGTTTCAAAAGTCGCATCTACTCCTTTGATTTCAGTAGAGCTTTCATTAAAAAATGATGTGTGAACTCCAATAATATAGCCCTCATTATTTCTTACAATATCAGGACTATTGGGGTTTTCAGCTGCTTTAACAGAGCCGTTTTCTAGTTCGATTCTATTTTTATAATCTATTGACCAATAGTCTAATGAGACTTTTGAAGTATTATTTAAGAACCAGATAACACCTATATTAGAATTGTTAGCTGATGCAGGTTTCAAATCTGGGTTTCCAACTTGAATTACTCTAGCTTTATCGGAAAAGCTTGCCCCCCGGATAGTTCCCAAAAGTATTTCAGATGCATGCAACTGTGCCATGGAAGGCGCCACAAATGAAGTGCCAGATGATGCCCTAATAATTAAAGAATCATTTAGCGTGTATTTAAATGATATTTTTGGATCAAATGATGATTGAGATTCTATTTCTTCATATCTAGAAGCAATTGTCATATTTAAGTTTGGATTAAACGTTTTTTTGAACTCTGAAAATATTGCTTTCTTATTTCTGGATTTAGATATATTTTTACCTCCTCCTAGAAATAATAAGTCAGCTGCTTTAATTAAAAATCCATTTCCATCAAAAGTGGCAACACTCGAATCATCATATTGTATTTGAATCTTATCTTTACTAATCTGAATCCCAAAAGCAGCATCCATATTAAATGCATTTGTTCTTAAGATTGCATCCATAATTAGTAACTCACCTGTACGTTTTGATTTCTCAAAACCAGAAATATAGTCAATTAAAATAGGATCATGATTTGAAACATCAAAAATATTCCAGGTTAAATCACCGCTAGGTCCTCCATTCCCACTTAAAGCATCTTCAAATCTTGAATCAATTGTATCTGGTCTTAAATGAGCATTAGCATGCTTAGAATTTGAGATAGATATTTCAAATTCTGAGATATCACTAATTTCAAAAAGTGTTGAATGATTTATGTGGTACTGAGAGATATCTTTAGGAGAATGAGGAGACGAATATGCAGATCCTAAAGGTCGACCAAACCAAGTAACTGGAACATTAAAAGGGCTTCCTCCAACACCAGGCTGAATCTTTCTTGATAAAAAAGATAAGGCCGGATAAGAGGGGGATTGCGGATTATCTTTAATAGATATATCAGCAAAAATGATTGTAGATCTTGATTGGAAATATGAACCTTGAAATGAGTAATCTATATAACTCTTTACATGTTTTTCAGTATTAATAATATTAAACCTTTCTCCATAAAGGAATTTACAAAAAGATCCTGCTAAGACTCCGCCATTAGTTTCACAGCTAGGATCAGGCACCCATTGATTAGCAATGTAAGATCCTTGATAGGGGCCTGAACTGACCTCATCATCAGCACTTAATTTAAAGGAGTTGCCCAATGTACTTAGCCCCAATTCAGCTATACCCGGAATCTCTTTAGCATTTAACGGGCTTCTATCAAGATACTCTAGACCAAAAACAAAATTTGAATTTTTATAATTTTTACCATGAAGGAATCCAATTGATATATCTTTTTGATTATAGTTAGTGGTTTGTTGGTTGCTAAATTTAAATCGTGACCCCTTAAAATTTTTGTAAGTGAGGAAATTTACAACACCAGCTATAGCATCTGATCCATATGCACTTGAAGCACCTTCTTTAAGTATCTGAACTTCTCTTAAAGCAATTTGCGGAATAATATTAATATCTATATATCCCTCGCCATCATTAGACGTTGTTCCAGCAGCTGTTTGCCTTTTATTATTTATTAACACCAATGTAGAAGAATGATCTAATCCCCTTAAAGTGATTGATGACATTCCTTGATCAGTTCCATCTAATGAGTTGGTCTGAAAATGTGAACCAGAAGCAGAGGTGATATATTTAGATATTTCTCCAATCGTTAAGATATTTAAATCTTTAAGATCTGCTTCTTTTATTATTTCTACTGGAGAAGAATTTTCTTCAGCATTATTTAAAATGCTGCCAGTAATTATTATTTCTTCAATTTGAACTTCTGCTAAGAGACTAACGTTTGTCAGCAGAGACGCTATTATAAAAAACCTTAATGACATTATTATTTTTTTAATACAGATAAGGCATATTAGCAAAGAATATATTTGTTATGTATGCTAATACAATGAAAAATAATTTTATTTCTGCTTTTGGAGCATTTTTATGCATTTCTTTTCTTGCATACCTTAACTCTTTTGATGAAAGCAACTTATGGTTAATACCACCATTCGGAGCAAGTATGGTTTTAGTTATGGCAGTTCATGAAAGCCCTCTAGCTCATCCAAAAAATATTTTATTTGGTCATATTTTATCTGCTTTATCAGGAGTCTTTGTTTTCTCTGTATTAGGCTTTTCTTTTTTAAGCGTAGGTCTAGCAGTTGGTTTAGCGATATTCTTAATGATGGCAACCCAGACTGTTCATCCGCCTGCAGGGGCTAATCCAATAATTGCTGTCCTAGGTGCAAAAGGCATAGGTTTTGTATTAATGCCAGTTGCTGCAGGAGCATCTTTTATAGTTCTATTTGCAATTATTTATAATAAATTATTAAACAGGAAGTATTTTACTTTTAAAGATTGGCGCGGAACTTCAGAATAAAAAATGGAGCCACCTGTCAGATTCGAACTGACGACCTGATGATTACAAATCAACTGCTCTAGCCAACTGAGCTAAGGTGGCGAAGAAAGCTATTATATACAAATTAATCATTTGGGAAAGCACAACCTGTTCCACCAATACCGCAATAACCATTAGGATTTTTAGCTAAGTATTGTTGATGATATTCTTCAGCAAAAAAATAGGCATTAATTACATTTATTTCAGTAGTTATTTCTCCAAAACTTGATCTATCTAAAACTGATTGATACTTTTCTTTGGTTTGATTTGCTATTAACTCATCTTCCTCATTCTCACAAAATATTACAGATCTATACTGGGTACCTCTATCATTTCCTTGACGATCTCCTTGAGTCGGATCATGACATTCCCAGAATTTTTTTAATATATCTTCTATTTGAATTTTTTGTGGGTCATAGATCACCTTAACAACTTCAACATGACCAGTCTCATTATTACAAACTTCCTCATAAGAGGGGTTATCAGTATTCCCACCTGCATAACCAACAGAGGTTAGCCAAACACCAGATAATTCCCAGAATTTTCTTTCTACACCCCAAAAGCAACCTGCTCCAAGAACTATAGATTTATATTTTTCTGGTAATTTACTAGTTAAATCAATTTGTGAAATGAAATGCTTCATAATTATTAATATATACCCTCAATTGAAATTTCTCCGTATTTATATTCTTTTAAATCTCCGCCTGAATCTATAATTAGTGCTCCCTTTTCATTTATACCTGAAAAGATGCCCTCATCAATTATTTTATTATTGTGAATAATTTTTATCCTTTTATTTGTATGAGCACAATTTTCTTCCCATAATCTTTTCCAGTCATTTAATTCATCATCCATAAAAGCATAAAAACCTTTTATCATATTATTTAGAATGTTATCTCTAGCATTTATAGAATTAAAAGAACGCAGATCACCCCACCAAGGCTCTTTTTCCTCAAGAGCTAAATTTATACCTATACCAACCACTGTTTTAGTTTTTTTACCAATTTCATCTTTTTCTACAAGAATTCCGCCAATTTTCTTATTCTTATAAATTAGGTCATTTGGCCATTTTAACTTTATATTTTTTGCTTTAAGGGCTCTAGAGATAGCTGATTGCGCAATAACTCCTGCAATTAAACTTATCGGTATCTCGGGCTTATTGTATTCAAATGCTATTGAGAAACTTATATTTCCGCTTGGACTCGACCATTTTTTGCCCTGTCTGCCTCTTCCTTTTGTTTGTTTATCAGCTGAAATTACTAAAAAATCTTTATTTAACTTAGCTTCTCTGCATAAATCATTAGTAGAGCCTACAATTTCGTGTAATTCGAGCTCCAGCCTTGATATATCAATATTTGCTAGTATTTCTTCTTTATTAAAAATCTTAAACTCCTAAAAATATGTATTGACTTACAAGCATTCTAGAATAAAAATACGAGTCTTGAAATGGAGAGGTGGGTGAGTGGTTAATACCAGCAGACTGTAAATCTGCCGCTTCGGCTACGTAGGTTCGAATCCTACCCTCTCCACCATTCATAATTTCCTTAAAATATCGCAATAAAATAAGACATTTTTTCTTGCAAAAAAGGTTGAGTTTGTCTCTTTTTAGAGGGATAATACGCCACCTTAATTTTGGTAGCACAGCGTCGGGCTCATATAGCTCAGTCGGTAGAGCACTTGCTTGGTAAGTAAGAGGTCACCGGTTCAAGTCCGGTTATGAGCTCCAAAGTTATTAAAATTTTTTAAACCAGAGAGGCAAAAAAAATGGCTAGAGAAAAATTCGAAAGAAATTTACCCCACGTTAATGTGGGTACTATTGGTCACGTAGACCATGGTAAAACTACTTTAACTGCAGCACTTACAAAGGTTTGTGCAGAAGTTTATGGTGGTGAAGCAGTTGCATTTGATGGAATTGATAATGCACCTGAAGAAAGAGAAAGAGGGATTACTATTGCTACATCTCATGTTGAGTATGTATCAACAGCGAGGCATTATGCTCACGTTGACTGTCCTGGACACGCAGACTATGTAAAAAATATGATTACAGGTGCTGCACAAATGGATGGTGCTATCTTAGTAGTTAGTGCTGCTGATGGTCCTATGCCTCAAACTAGAGAGCACATCTTGCTTGCAAGACAGGTTGGAGTTCCAAATATTGTTGTCTACATGAACAAAGCTGATCAGAATGATGATCCTGAGATGATAGAGCTTGTTGAATTAGAAATCAGAGAGCTTTTAAATGAATATGATTTCCCTGGAGATGACACACCAATAATTATTGGTAGTGCTTTAAAAGCTTTAGAGGGAGATACTTCAGAGATTGGCGTAGATTCAGTTAAAAAGCTTGTTGAAACATTAGATACTTATGTTCCTGAACCTGAAAGAGCGATTGATCAACCATTCTTAATGCCTATTGAAGATGTATTTACAATTTCAGGAAGAGGTACTGTTGTAACTGGAAGAATTGAAAGAGGTGTTGTTAATACTGGCGATGCTCTAGAAATTATCGGGATTGCTGCAGAAACTACTTCAACAACATGTACTGGCGTAGAGATGTTTAGAAAATCTCTAGATGAAGGAAGAGCAGGTGAAAATTGTGGAGTCCTTTTAAGAGGTATTGAAAGAGAAGCAGTAGAAAGAGGCCAAGTTCTAGCTAAGCCTGGATCTATAACTCCTCATACCGAGTTTGAAGCTGAAATATATGTACTAAGTAAAGATGAGGGTGGAAGACATACACCATTCTTTAGTAACTATAGACCTCAGTTTTATTTTAGAACAACTGATGTAACTGGTGCTTGTGCACTTCCAGATGGTGTTGAGATGGTAATGCCAGGAGACAACATTAAGATGACTGTTACTCTTATTGCGCCAATTGCAATGGAAGATGGTCTAAAATTTGCTATTAGAGAGGGCGGCAGAACTGTTGGTGCTGGCGTTGTATCTAAGATAATAAAATAATATTTTTAGATATTTATAGCCGAAGCCTAGCGCTTCGGCTTATTTGTCTTTGAGAAATATGAAGGAAGTTTATAGGCCAGTAGCTCAATTGGTAGAGCGGCGGTCTCCAAAACCGGAGGTTGGGGGTTCGAGACCCTCCTGGCCTGCCAATAACAATATGCTGGTAGAGTAGAAATTATGACTAAAGAATCAGCTTCAAAATTGTTTGATAGACTTAAGTGGGTTATAGCTTTAACTATTTTTAGTATGGCGGTTGTTGGTAATAGTTACTTTTCTGAAATTGCATTCTTATACAGAGTTCTTGGCGTAGTCTTTCTATTTGGCCTAGGTTTAAGCTTTTTAGCTTTTACTGAATTTGGATCAAACTCAATTAAATTAATGCGCGAATCAAGAACTGAAATAAGAAGAGTTGTGTGGCCAACAAGAAATGAGACTACCCAAACATTTGCAATTGTATTCGGTGCAATTGTTGTTTTATGTCTTTTCTTTTGGGGCCTTGAGTCTTTTTTAAGTTGGATTTTTAAATTTATTTTAGGGTAATAAGATAATGGATTGGTATGTAATACAGGCATATTCAGGATACGAGGTTAAAGTGAAAGCTGCCTTGGAAGAAAAAATTCAATTAGAGGGGTTGGGGGATAAATTTGGAGAGATTTTAGTTCCTACTGAACAAATCGTTGAGCTAAAAAAGGGAGCAAAAAGAACAACCGAAAGAAAATTTTTCCCTGGATACGTATTGATACAAATGGATTTAGAGGACGATAGCTGGCAACTTGTTAAACAAACTCCTAGAGTTTCAGGATTTGTTGGTGGAACTAAAGATAAACCAATGCCTATTTCTCAAGAAGATGTAAATAATATTATAAATAGAATTGAGGTTGGAGAGGATGCTCCTGCTCCTAAAACAATTTATGAACCAGGTGAAGTTGTTAGAGTCTGCGATGGACCATTTAATGATTTCAATGGGGTTGTTGAGGATGTAAATTATGAAAGAAACTCAGTAAGAGTAGCTGTTCAGATCCTAGGAAGATCAACTCCGGTTAATTTAAATTTCATGCAAATAGAGAAAACATAATGGCTAAAAAAGTTGCAACAGTTTTAAAATTACAAATTCCAGCGGGCGGAGCAAATCCTAGCCCACCTGTAGGGCCAGCTTTGGGTCAAGCAGGAGTTAACATTATGGATTTTTGTAATGCATTTAATACAGAGACCAAAGATGCTGAGAAGGGATTACCTCTTCCAGTAGTAATTAGTGTATATGAAGATAAATCTTTTACTTTTATAGTTAAAACTCCTCCAGCTGCAGTTTTGATTAAAAAAGCTCTAAATATTCCTAAAGGTAGTGGCGAGCCAAACAAAGAAAAGGTAGGAAAGATTTCTAGAAAACAATTAGAAGAAATTGCAAAAATGAAAGAACCTGATCTAAATGCTAATGATATTGATAATGCTGTAAGAATAATTGCAGGCACTGCAAGAAGTATGGGTGTTGAGGTAGATTTATAATGACAAAAATTACAAAAAAAGAAAAAATTATTTCAGAAAAGCTTGATCCTAATAAAATACATTCTATTGCAGAAGCAATGGAGATATTTCAAGCTGTAAAGTCATCTAAATTTGAAGAATCAATAGATATTTCAATTAAATTGGGTGTTGATGCTGGAAAATCTGATCAAAATGTGAGAGGTGCAGTTACTTTGCCTAATTCTTTAGGTAAGGCTGTAACAGTAGCGGTTTTTGCTGATGGTGATGCAGCTGATCAAGCCAAAAAAGCAGGAGCAGAATTTATTGGAATGGATGATCTAGCTGAGAAGTTTACAAAAGAAGAATTAGATGTAGATGTTGTGATATCTACTCAAGCTGCCATGAAAGTTGTTGGTAAGCTTGGGCAGGTTCTTGGACCTAAGGGCTTAATGCCAAATCCAAAAACTGGAACAGTTTCTGATGATGTTACTTCTGCAGTTAACAATGTAAAAGCAGGCCAAGTGAGATTTAGAACAGATAAAAATGGGATTATTCATGGATGCATAGGGAAAGTATCATTTGATGCTGACAAGATTCAGTCAAATGCAACTGCTCTTTTAGCTGAGTTAAAAAAATTAAAACCAGCTTCATCTAAAGGGATTTATATAGGCAATATTGCTTTAAGTAGCACTATGGGCCCAGGGGTAAAAATTAGTTCAGCGGAACTAGTATAAGTTTTAGGATCTCGAAAGAGATTCTAGATTGTTGCGATATTCGCAGCCGTCAAAGACCGTAGGTGTTGAAAGACTTAATTTCCTACGTAGGTGGTGATTAGATTGCAGGTTTGCAGTTTGTCGCCGAAACGCCGAAAGGTATATAAAGGAGAATTGCTGTGGCATTAGCAAAAAGTGAAAAAGAAAGGATAGTAAAAGAAGTGAAAGAAGTCGCTTCTTCTGCATCATCTTTAGTTATTTCAGATGCACGTGGTTTAAAAGTACCAGAAATATCTGAAGTTAGACAAAAAGCAACTGAAGCCGGAGTGCATATTCAGGTTATTAAGAACTCTCTTGCTAAATTAGCATTTGAGGGAACTGACTTTGGATGTTCCGATGAAGTTTTAACAGGGCCCTCCCTGTTTGCTTTTTCATTTGATGAACCAGGTGCAGCAGCTAAATTACTCAAAACTTACGCTAAAAACTTTGAAGAATTAGAAATCAAAGCTTTAGTTGTTGAGGGTCAATTACTTGATGGAGCTCAGATTGATATCTTAGCTAAATTACCATCAAGAGATGAGGCTTTGAGTCTTATAGCTTCTGTTTTACAGGCACCCGTTGGCAAGTTTGCTACTTTATTGAATGAAGTACCAAGCAAGCTAGCTCGAGTCTTATCAGCAGTTCGTGACAACAAACAGGCATCTGCCTAAAAAAGGAGAATATAAAATGGCAACAAGTAAAGATGATATCTTAAAAGCTATAGAAGAAATGTCCGTAATGGACCTCGTTGATCTTATATCAGCAATTGAAGAAAAATTTGGAGTAACTGCAGCAGCAGCAGTTGCAGCTGCGCCCGCAGCGGCAGCGGATGCTGGTGGTGAAGCAGCAGAAGAGAAAGACGCTTTTGACGTTGTTCTTAGCGCTGCTGGAGATCAGAAAGTCCAAGTTATAAAAGCTGTAAGAGCTATTACCGGGCTTGGCTTAAAAGAAGCTAAAGACCTAGTTGATGGTGCTCCAAATACGCTTAAAGAAGGCGTAAAGAAAGAAGAAGCTGAAGAAATGTTAAAACAGCTTACTGATGCAGGAGCAGCAGGGGAACTTAAATAACTTAATTAATTAAAAACATACAAAAGGGCTCGTTTATGACATACAGTTATACCGAAAAAAAGAGAATAAGAAAGAATTTTGGAACTTTTGCTAAGGTTATGGAATTACCCAACCTTATTGAAACCCAATTAGATTCTTATTCAGAATTCCTTCAATCAGACGTTAGTCTTGAAACTAGAAAAAGACAAGGTCTAGAAGATGTATTTCAATCTTTATTTCCCATAACCAGTGTTTCTGGTAATGCTGCCCTTGAATATGTTTCTTATGAACTAGGTAAAAATGTTTATGATGTCCAGGAATGTTTAATTCAAGGTCTTTCATATTCTGCTCCACTTAGGATTAAAGTTAAATTAGTTTTATATGATCGTGAAACTAACTTTAAAGAAGTAAAGGATATTAAAGAAGGAGAGGTCTTTATGGGAGAGGTCCCATTAATGACTGATGACGGGTCTTTTATTATTAATGGAACTGAAAGAGTAGTTGTAGCTCAATTACATAGATCCCCAGGAGTATTTTTTGATCATGATAAAGGTAAGACGCATTCATCTGGGAAGGTTTTATACTCAGCAAGAGTAATTCCATACAGAGGCTCTTGGCTTGATTTTGAGTTTGATCCTAAAGATATTTTATTTTGTAGAATTGATAGAAGAAGAAAAATTCCTGCAACAATAATGCTTCGAGCTCTTGATATGGGGACTGAAGAAATCCTTTCTCATTTTTATGAGAATGATAGTTATGTGCTAGGTAAAGATTCAGTGAATATGAAAATAATTCCTGAAAGATTAAGAGGGGAAACACTTTCAGTTGATATCAAAGTTAGAAGTAAGGTTTATGTAGAAGCTGGAAAACGTATAACAGCAAGACATGTTAGAGAAATGTCAAAAGGAAATATCAGCGAGCTATCATTGCCTGAAGACTACCTATTAAATAAAGTAACTGCAAAAGATATTTTTAACCAAGAAACAGGTGAAATCTTACTCTCAGCAAATACATTGATAGAAGATGAAACTATTGAATTACTTAAAGAAAACAATATTTCAGATATCGAGTGTCTTTATATAAATGAGTTAGATAAAGGTCCTTATATTTCAGACACTTTAAGATCTGATCCAACATCAAATAGATTAGAAGCTTTAGTAGAAATCTACAGAATGATGAGACCGGGAGAGCCCCCTACTAAAGATTCAGCTGAAACCTTATTTAACAACCTCTTTTTTAATAATGAAAGATATGATCTTTCTGAAGTTGGAAGGATGAAATTCAATAGAAGGTTAAGAATAGAAGCTGAAAAAGAAACTCCTCATATTCTTGATAAAGGTGACATTATCGAGGTAATGAAAGGAATTGTGGCTATTAGAGATGGTCATGACATTGTAGATGATATAGACCATCTAGGTAATAGAAGAGTTAGATCCGTTGGCGAAATGACAGCTAATCAATTTAGGGTTGGGCTTATTAGAGTTGAAAGAGCAGTAAGAGAAAGATTAAGTATGGCTGAGGCAGACGAACTTGGACCTCAAGATTTAATTAATGCTAAACCTGTAACTGCAGCCATTAAAGAATTTTTTGGATCAAGCCAATTATCACAATTTATGGACCAAAATAATCCATTATCAGAGATAACTCATAAAAGAAGGGTATCTGCGCTAGGGCCTGGAGGTCTTACAAGAGAAAGGGCTGGGTTTGAGGTTAGAGATGTTCATCCTACTCACTATGGAAGAGTTTGTCCTATTGAAACTCCTGAGGGGCCAAATATAGGGCTAATAAATTCTTTTGCATCATACGCAAGGACTAATGATTATGGTTTTATAGAAACACCATATAGAAAAGTTTTAAAAGGTAAGGTCACTAATGAGATTGTATATCTTTCTGCAATTGACGAGGGTGAGCATGTTATTGCTCAGGCAAATATTCATTTAGATAAGAATAATAGATTTGTTGATGATTTAGTTGCTGTTAGACACGCAAGCGAATTTGAGCTTATGTCACCTGATAGAGTTGATCTGATGGATGTATCTCCTCAACAGGTTGTTTCTGTTGCGGCTTCGTTAATCCCATTTCTTGAACATGATGATGCTAATAGAGCTTTAATGGGCTCAAATATGCAACGTCAAGCGGTTCCATGCCTTAGGCCTGAGAAGCCACTAGTAGGAACTGGACTAGAATCAGTTGTTGCTAGAGATTCAGGGGTTTGCATAGTTTCTAAAACCAACGGTATTGTTGAAAATGTAGATGCTGCAAGGATAGTAGTTAGAGTTACAGATACAAAGCATAGTAAATCTGCTGTTGATGTATACAATTTAATTAAATACACAAGATCAAATCAAAATACTTGTATCAACCAAAGACCAATAGTAAAAATTGGGGATAAAGTTAAAGCAGGAGATGTTTTAGCTGACGGGCCATCAATTGATAATGGTGAGCTTGCACTTGGACAAAATATAAGAATAGCTTTTATGCCATGGAATGGATACAACTTTGAAGATTCAATCTTAATATCAGAAAAAGTAGCAAGAGAAGATAGATTCACATCTATTCATATTCAAGAATTAACCTGTATAGCTAGAGATACAAAGCTTGGATCTGAAGAAATTACCGCCGATATTCCAAATGTTGGAGAAGGATCGTTAGGAAAATTAGATGATTGTGGCATTGTTTATGTTGGTGCTGAAGTTGAACCTGGTGATATTTTAGTAGGAAAGATTACACCTAAAGGTGAAACTCAACTTTCTCCAGAAGAAAAATTGCTAAGAGCAATTTTTGGAGAGAAAGCTTCTGATGTAAAAGATACTTCTTTAAGAGCTCCATCTAGCACCAAAGGAACTGTTATTGGTGTAGAGGTCTTTACTAGAGATGGAGTTGAAAAAGATACCAGAACCCAAGCAATTGAAGAGGATCATTTATCACAATCTAAGAAAGATGCTGATGATGAAACTAGAATTGTTGAGGATGCAACCAAGCTAAGAGTTGCTGAGATCTTAAAAGGAAATAAAGTTGTTAAAGCACCGGGCTTAAAAAAGGGCACAAGCATTACTTTAGACAGCTTAAATGAACTTTCATTAGATGATTTACTTTCTATTAGAACTGATTCAGATTCAATTAATAAAAGAGTTGAAGAGACAGAAAAAAATCTAAAACAATATTTAAAAGATATTAAGACTAGATTCGCAGAGAAAAAAGAAAAGATTATTAGGGGCCATGATCTAGCGCCAGGAGTAATTAAAATTGTCAAAGTTTATTTAGCTATTAAAAGAAGAATCCAGCCAGGAGATAAGATGGCAGGAAGACATGGTAATAAGGGCGTTATTTCTGAAATTATGCCTGTTGAAGATATGCCACATGATGAAAGTGGTGTTCCAGTAGATATTGTTTTAAACCCATTAGGAGTTCCTTCTAGAATGAATGTTGGACAGATTCTTGAAACCCATATGGGAATGGCAGCTAAAGGTATTGGAGAAAAAATAGATTTAATGCTTAAAGAAAATGCTAAACCAAATGAACTAAAGGATTACTTAAATATTTTATACAACAAAAATGCAGCAAATAAAGAAGACTTAGATTCATTTAATAATTCAGAGATTAAAGAATTAGCAACCAACCTTTCGTCAGGACTTCCTATAGCAACGCCAGTTTTTGATGGTGCAAAAGAAAGTGAGATAAAGGACTTGTTAAAGCTTGCAGATCTTCCAGATTCAGGACAATTCACCTTATATGACGGAAGAACAGGATCTAAATTTGAAAGGCCTGTTACCGTTGGGTATATGTACATGATCAAACTTAATCATTTAGTTGATGACAAGATGCATGCTAGGTCTACTGGCTCATATAGCTTAGTTACCCAACAACCATTGGGTGGTAAAGCTCAATTTGGTGGTCAAAGGTTTGGTGAAATGGAAGTATGGGCTCTTGAGGCATATGGAGCTTCTTATACACTTCAAGAAATGTTAACTGTTAAATCTGATGATGTTGCTGGAAGGACAAAAATGTATAAAAACATTGTAGATGGCTCATATCAAATGGATGCAAATATACCAGAATCTTTTAATGTCCTGAGCAAGGAAATTAAATCATTAGGTATAAATATTGAATTAGATTCAGAAAATTAGGAGAAGAAATTGAGAGACTTATTAAATTTATTAAAATCAGGTCAAGACGATTTTTCTACAATATCGGCAGGATTAGCATCGCCTCAAATGATCAAATCATGGTCTTTTGGTGAAGTTAGGAAGCCAGAAACAATAAATTATAGAACTTTTAAACCCGAAAGAGATGGTCTATTTTGTTCTAAGATTTTTGGACCTATAAAAGATTACGAATGTATTTGCGGAAAATATAAACGTATGAAGCACAGAGGCGTTGTTTGTGAAAAATGTGGCGTTGAAGTTACTTTAGCTAAAGTAAGAAGAGAAAGAATGGGTCATATTGATTTGGCTGCTCCTGTTGCTCATATATGGTTTTTAAAATCTCTTCCTTCAAGAATAGGTTTACTGCTTGATATCACTCTGCGTGAAATTGAAAGAGTTTTATATTTTGAAAGCTATATTGTTACTGATCCAGGTTTGACAGAATTAGAAAAAGGACAGATTCTAACTGAAGAAGAGTTTGTAGAAGCTTTCGATGAGTATGGAGATGATTTTACAGCTGACATGGGAGCTGAAGCAATCCAAGGGCTGCTTATAGAGCTTGATATAGAAGACGAAATAAGAATTATTAGAGAAGAAATACCTCAAACTAATTCTGAAACAAAGCTAAAAAAACTCTCAAAAAGATTAAAGCTTCTTGAAGCTTTTAATAATTCAGGAAATAAACCTGAGTGGATGGTTATGAATGTTTTACCAGTTCTTCCTCCTGATCTTAGACCACTAGTTCCTCTAGAAGGCGGAAGATTTGCTACATCAGATCTTAATGATTTGTATAGAAGGGTTATTAATAGAAACAATAGACTCAAAAGACTTTTAGAGCTTAGTGCCCCAGACATTATTGTGAGAAATGAAAAGCGCATGTTGCAAGAGTCAGTTGATGCATTATTAGATAATGGAAGAAGAGGAAGGGTTATTACAGGAACTAACAAAAGACCTCTTAAATCTTTAGCAGACATGATTAAAGGAAAGGGCGGAAGATTTAGACAAAACCTTTTAGGTAAAAGGGTGGACTATTCTGGAAGATCTGTAATTGTTTCAGGCCCCAACTTAAAGCTACATCAATGCGGCCTACCTAAAAAAATGGCATTAGAATTATTTAAACCATTTGTTTATGGGAAGTTAGAACAAAGAGAGCTTGCTACAACTATTAAATCTGCTAAGAAGCTTGTAGAAAGAGAAACCCCAGAAGTATGGGAAGTCTTAGAAGAAGTTATTAGAGAACATCCTGTTATGCTAAATAGAGCACCAACACTTCACAGGCTAGGTTTACAAGCTTTTGAACCTAAACTTATTGAAGGCAAGGCAATTCAATTACATCCTTTAGTATGTGTGGCATTTAATGCAGACTTTGATGGTGATCAAATGGCAGTTCATGTTCCTTTGACTTTAGAAGCTCAACTTGAAGCTAGAGCTTTAATGATGTCTACAAATAATATTCTTTCTCCTGCAGATGGAGCGCCAATAATTAATCCAACTCAAGATATGGTACTTGGGCTTTATTACATGACTAGAGAAAAAGTCAATTGTAAAGGAGAGGGCAGAGTCTTCAGTAATCCTGATGAAGTATTGAGAGCATACGAAGGTGAAACTATTGATCTTCATGCAAACATTAAATGCAGGATTACAAATGCAGACAAGGGTTCATTTATAGAAAATACAACTGTTGGAAGAGTTCTTGCTTGGAGAGTAACGCCAATTGAGGTTGGGTTTGATAATATCAATAAAACATTAAATAAAAAATTAATATCAAAATTAATTGATATCTCATACAGAAAGGCAGGATTAAAGAAGACAGTAATCTTTGCTGATCAACTTATGTATCTAGGTTTTGACTATTCTACTAGGTCTGGATCATCAATTGGGGTAAATGATTTCGTAATTCCTGAAGCAAAATCTTCTATAGTAGATTCTTCAGAAAAAGAGGTTAAATCTATCGAGAAACAATTTGAATCTGGGTTAGTTACAAGGGGTGAAAGATATAATAAAGTTATTGATATATGGTCTAGGGCTAATGAGCAAGTTGCAAAAGCAATGATGGAGAAAATTAGTTCAGAAACTGTTAAAGATTCTGAAGGTAATGATGTTATTCAACCATCATTTAATTCCGTTTATATATATGCTGATTCTGGCGCTAGAGGCTCTCCGGCTCAAATTAGGCAGCTATCTGGTATGAGGGGACTTATGTCAAAACCAGATGGATCTATTATAGAGACGCCTATTACTGCAAACTTTAGAGAAGGATTATCTGTTTTACAGTACTTTATTTCTACTCATGGAGCTAGAAAAGGTTTAGCAGACACAGCGCTTAAAACCGCTAACTCAGGATATCTTACTAGAAGACTTGTTGATGTATCTCAGGATTGTGTAGTAGTTCTGGATGACTGTAAAACTGAGGACTCTGTCACAGTTACTTCTATTATTGATGGCGGCGAAATTATTCAGGCTCTTACCGATAGGATTTTAGGAAGGGTTATAGCTGAACCAATTTTAGATGCTGATGGAAAAGAATTATTTGAAGTTGGAAGAATGCTTGATGAAGATGCATTAGAAAAAATAGAATCACTTAATTTATCTAGTTTAAAAGTTCGCTCCCCTATGACGTGTGAAGCTCCTCATGGAGTATGTTCTTCATGTTATGGACGAGATCTTGCAAGAGGACATTTAGTGCATAGAGGTGAGGCTGTTGGAGTAGTGGCTGCCCAATCAATTGGCGAGCCAGGAACTCAATTAACAATGAGGACTTTTCATATTGGTGGAGCTGCATCAAGCTCTTCTGAAGACAATGCCATCTTTAATAAAAATGTTGGAACAGTTTCTTTTTCTGAGGATATAAAAACAGTATCAAATAAAGATAAGTTGGAAGTTGTAGTATCAAGAAATGCAATGTGTACTATTACTGATTCTCAAGGAAAAATAGTTGAGCAGTATAAGGTGCCTTATGGGGCTACTCTTGAAGTTAAAGATAATAGCTCATTAGAAGAAGGTATTAAGATTGCTTCCTGGGATCCATACACTAGACCAATTATTTCTGAGACATCAGGAAAAGTAAGACTAGATGATGTTGTTGACGGCGTTTCAGTTAGATCTCAAACTGATGAATTAACAGGTCTTAGCAGTATCGAAGTTATTGATATTTCAGAAAGACCATCTGCCGGCAAAGAATTAGTACCATCAATATCACTAGTTGATTCAAAAGGTAAGCCAGTTTTAGTTGGAGATCATAAAGCTCCTGCAACTTATACACTGCCTTCAAGTGCTTTAGTTAATTTGTCTGCAGGACAAAAATTAACTGCAGGCGAGGTTTTAGCGCGTATTCCTTTAGTTGCTTCAAAAACAAAAGATATTACTGGTGGATTGCCAAGAGTAGCAGATTTATTTGAAGCTAGAAAACCAAAAGATGCTGCTGTTTTATCAGAAGAATCAGGAATAATATCTTTTGGTAAAGAAACTAAAGGCAAAGTAAGACTGGTTATAACACCAGATGGAGCTACAAAGAAAACTCATAATACCGAGATGCTAATTCCTAAACATAGAATTTTATCTGTGTTTGAAGGAGAGAGGATTTCTAAAGGGGATATTATTTCAGATGGCCCTTATAGTCCTCATGACATTCTAAGACTAAAAGGAGTTCCCGAATTAACAAACTTTATAGTTAATGAAATTCAGGATGTTTATAGACTCCAAGGTGTTTCAATTAATGATAAGCATATAGAAACAATTCTTAGACAAATGTTAAGAAAAGCATTAATTGTTGATGGAAATGACTCTAAGTATATTCAAGGTGATCAAGTTGATTATACTGAAATGAAAGAAGAGAACCAGAAAGTAGTTGATGCTGGGAATACTCCAGCAGAATTTGAAAGAGTCTTGCTTGGCATCACAAAAGCCTCATTAGCAACTAATTCATTTATTTCAGCTGCTTCATTCCAAGAAACAACAAGAGTTCTAACTGAAGCTGCTGTTACTGGTAAGAATGATTATTTACGCGGTCTTAAAGAAAATGTTGTTGTTGGAAGGCTAGTTCCAGCTGGAACTGGCATGGAATTTCATGACAAACTTAAAAATAAAAAACAAACAGATCTTGAGGAATCAACTCTGTCTAGTGACGATATCGAAGCTGCTTTAAGACAAGAGCTTCAAGAAAGTGAGGAATAATGTTGACCGCATGCATTCATCTCTATAAAATCGCGCTCTAATATAGATAATTATTATGGCAACAGTAAATCAGTTAATAAAGAAATCGCGAAAGCCTAAAATCAGAAAAACTGATGTGCCGGCTCTTGAAGCATGCCCCCAAAGACGTGGCGTATGCACAAGAGTTTATACAACTACACCAAAGAAGCCTAATTCAGCTCTAAGGAAAGTTTGTAGAGTACGATTAACTAGTGGTTATGAAGTTACTTCATATATAGGTGGGGAGGGGCACAATCTTCAAGAGCACTCACTTGTTCTGATAAGAGGAGGAAGGGTCAAAGATTTACCTGGTGTTAGATATCACACAGTAAGAGGTACTCTAGACACTTCTGGAGTTGCAAATAGAAAGCAAAGACGTTCTAAGTATGGGGCAAAGAAAGGTAAATAATTATGCCAAGAAGAAGAAGTCCCGAAAAAAGAAAAATCCTACCTGATCCAAAGTACAAAGATATTATCTTGGCCAAATTCATGAATAACCTCATGAAAGATGGAAAGAAATCTATTGCAGAGAAGATTGTATATGGTGCTTTCGATAGAATTAATGAAACTACTAAAGAAGATCCATTAGAAATATTTATGAAAGCACTCCAAGAGGTTAGCCCAGTCGTTGAGGTTAAATCAAGAAGAGTTGGAGGAGCAAATTATCAAGTCCCAATAGAAGTTAGACCTTCAAGAAGGCAAGCTTTAGCTATGAGGTGGATAGTTGAAGCAGCTAGGAAAAGAAGTGAGAAGTCTATGCCTTTAAGGTTGGCTGGAGAATTAACAGATGCCTCTCAGAAGAAAGGAAATGCTGTAAGAAAAAGAGAAGATGTTCACAAGCAAGCCGAAGCTAATAAAGCTTTTTCACATTTCAGATTTTAATTAATTACTAAGTAAAGATTATGGCAAGAGAAATTGTTTTAAATAAATATCGTAATGTTGGTATTTGTGCTCATGTTGATGCTGGTAAAACAACTACAACAGAAAGAGTTCTTTTTTATACAGGCCTATCTCACAAGATAGGAGAGGTGCATGATGGTGCCGCAGTAATGGATTGGATGGAGCAAGAGCAAGAAAGAGGAATAACCATTACTTCAGCTGCAACTACATGCTTCTGGAGCGGAATGGAGCAACAATATGATCAACACAGGATTAATATTATTGATACACCTGGTCACGTAGATTTTACTATTGAAGTAGAAAGATCTTTAAGAGTCTTAGATGGTGCAGTTGTAGTATTTTGTGGAACATCAGGCGTTGAGCCGCAATCTGAAACTGTTTGGAGACAAGCAAATAGATATGAAGTTCCTAGAATTGTTTTTGTTAATAAAATGGATAGAGCAGGCGCTGACTTTGAGAGAGTTATTGCTCAAATAAAAGATAGGCTTCAGGCAAATATAGTACCTATTCAATATAACATTGGTGCTGAAGAGAATTTCAAAGGGGTAGTAGATCTTATTAATATGAGAGCTATTTATTGGAATGAAGAAGATCAAGGCTTAACTTTTGATTCTAAAGAAATCCCAGACAATCTTCTTGAAAAATGTACACAGTTAAGAGAAGAGATGCTAGAAGCAGCAGCAGAAGCTAATGAAGAGTTAATGGATGCATACCTAGAATCAGGAGATCTGTCAGTTGATCAAATTAAAGAAGGTTTAAGAATTAGATCTTTAGCAAATGAAGTTATCTTGGGTTTATGTGGTTCAGCATTTAAAAATAAAGGCGTTCAAGCGGTTCTCGATGCAGTGATTGATTTCTTGCCAGCTCCAGATGAAGTGAAAGCAATAGAAGGAGTTATTCCAAATAATAGCGAAGAAGATGATGAGATTGATTCAAGAAAATCTTCAGATGATGAGCCCTTTTCAGCATTAGCATTCAAAATTGCAACAGACCCTTTTGTTGGCACTTTAACTTTTATTAGAGTTTACTCTGGCGTTTTATCTGTTGGTGATGGCGTAATGAATACTACCAGGTCTAAAAAAGAAAGGGTTGGCCGAATGGTTCAAATGCATTCGAATAATAGAGAAGAAATAAAAGAAGTTAGAGCTGGAGATATTGCAGCATGCATAGGATTAAAAGATATTACTACTGGAGATACATTATCTGATGCTAATAAACCAATTATCTTAGAGAAAATGGATTTCCCAGAACCAGTTATTTCCGTTGCTGTAGAGCCAAAATCTAAACAAGATCAGGAGAAAATGTCTTTAGCTTTAGGCAAGTTAGCTCAAGAGGATCCATCTTTTAGAGTTACAAGTGATGAGGAGTCTGGTCAGACAATTATTTCTGGAATGGGTGAATTACACCTTGATGTTCTTGTGGACAGAATGAAGAGAGAGTTCTCAGTTGAAGCAAATATTGGAAAACCCCAAGTTGCTTATAGAGAGACTATTAAAGAAACAGTTGAAGTTGAAGGTAAATTTGTTAGACAAAGTGGTGGTAAGGGTCAATATGGACATGTTTGGCTTAAAATTGAGCCTCTAGGTCTTGATGATGAATACGAATTTGTCGATAAAATAGTAGGTGGTGTTATTCCTAAAGAGTATATACCGGCTGTAAATAAGGGTATTCAGGAACAAATGCAAAATGGCGTTATAGCAGGCTACCCATTATTAGCCTTAAGAGCAACTTTGTATGATGGCTCTTTTCATGACGTTGATTCAAATGAAATGGCGTTTAAGATTGCTGGCTCTATGGCTTTAAAAGAAGGCGCAAACAAAGCTAAACCAGCTTTATTAGAGCCAATAATGAAAGTTGTAGTAGTAACCCCTGAAGAGCATATGGGTGATGTTGTTGGGGATTTAAACAGAAGAAGAGGAATAATTTTAGGTATGGATGACATTACTTCTGGTAAAGAAGTGTCTTCTGAAGTGCCGCTTGCAGAAATGTTTGGGTATGCCACAGACTTAAGGTCTCAAACTCAAGGAAGAGCAACATTTACAATGGAATTTACTAAGTATGGTGAAGTTCCCAATAATATCGCTGAAGGCCTAAAAACAGCTTAATAATATTAATTTATAAAACTGTCTAATTTTATTGACAGTATTGCTCTTAGGGGCTTAGAATACGCCACATTTTGCAATTTATATGGTAAAAAAAATAAAGGACAATTAGGTAAAAAAATAGGAAAAATGGAGAATCAAGCAATAAGAATTAGATTAAAAGCATTTGATTATAGATTGATTGATGCGTCCGCAAAATTAATAGTAGAAACAGTTAAAAAGACTGGGGCTCTAGTTAAAGGACCAATTCCAATGCCTGTAAAAAAAGAGAGAACAACTATTTTGACTTCTCCGCATAAAGATAAAGATGCTAGAGATCAATATGAAATTGTTACGTATAAGAGGCTTATGGACATAGTTGAGCCAACCGATAAAACGGTTGATGCTTTAATGAAACTAGATCTATCCGCAGGGGTAGATGTTCAAATAAGTTTAGGATAAATTTTTAACGCTTTGGCGGCCATAGAGGGTTAATAGCCCCGTAAAAAGGAGAGAAAATTGAGCATTGGCTTAATAGGAAAGAAATCTGGAATGTCACGTCTTTTTACTGAAGACGGAGCTTCTATACCCGTAACAGCAATTTCTGTCTGTGGAAATTTCGTAGCTGATATTAAAACTTCTGAAAAAGATGGTTATGACGCATTAGTTGTATCTAAAACCAACAAATCAAACAATTTACCAAAATCTTCTACTGAATTTTTTAAGAAAATTAACATAGAGCCAGGAAAGTTGGCTGAGTTTAAAATTAATACAGAAACTGCTCAAGATTATAAAGTTGGGACTCATTTAACAGCTGATATTTTTGAATCAGGCCAACATGTTGATATTACAGGAACTTCAAAAGGTAAAGGTTATGCAGGGGTTATTAAGCGACATAACTTTGCAATGCAAGATGCAACTCATGGTAATTCACTTTCACATAGAGCTCATGGCTCTATCGGACAATGTCAGACACCAGGTCGTGTATGGAAAGGTAAAAAGATGTCTGGTCATATGGGGAATGAAACTAAAACAGTCCAAAATCTTAAAATTGTAGATCTAGATATCGAGAATAGTGTTTTATATGTAAAAGGAGCTGTTCCAGGATTTAACGGATCACATATAAAAATCAAACCATCAATTAAGAAATGAAGATAGACCTGCTAACAAAATCGACAAAAAAAGCAGGTATAACAATATCGGATGATACTTTTGGTAAAGATTTTAATGAATCATTAGTTCATCAAGCTGTTGTTAGTTATATGGCTGGATCTAGACAGGGCTCTCATAAACAAAAAACACGCTCTGAGGTAAGAGGCGGAGGCAAAAAGCCATATAGACAGAAGGGAACTGGTAGAGCTAGAGCAGGAACAATAAGAAGTCCCTTATGGAGAGGTGGTGGAGTTACATTTGCATCAGTTCCAAGAGATTACAGCAAGAAAATAAACAAAAAAATGTACAGGGCGGCTCTTAGATCAATATTTTCAGAGTTATTGAGACAAGGTAAATTAGTAGCTATTGAAACACCAGCTTTAAAAACACCAAAAACAAAAGAAATTGCTAAGTTTTTAAATGATTTTTCTTTAAGTAAAGTTTTGTTTATAACCGATACTTTTGATTCTAATTTTTATCTTTCATCTAGAAATATACCCAACGTAGAGGTAATAACCGTTAAAGAGATTAATCCAGTTATTCTGCTAAAAGCAGATAAAGTTGCTGTCACTGCCTCAGCATTTAAATTAATTGAGGAGTGGATCTAATGTTTAACGAAAAACTATATACATTAATCAAATCACCTTTAATTACTGAGAAATCTTCAAGAATAAGTGAAGTTCATAAACAAGTTGTTTTTAAAGTGGATCTCAATGCAAATAAAAGAGAAATTAAAGATGCTGTTGAAGAGCTATTTAAAGTTGAAGTTCTAGCAGTAACAACTTCTATTGTTAAAGGTAAAACAAAAAGGAACAGAAACGGAGTATACAAAAGATCTAATTATAAAAAGGCTTTTGTTACTCTAAGTGAAGATTCAGATATTCAATTTGAGGGAATGAATTAAGATGACTATTGTTAAGGCAAAGCCGACAAGTCCAGCAAGAAGGCATGTAGTATCTGTTAAATCAGACCTGCATAAAGGAAAGCCGCATAAAGCTCTTCTCGAAAGAAAGTCTAAACATGGTGGACGAAACAATAATGGTCGCATTACCGTTCGTCATAAAGGCGGAGGACATAAGCAGCATTATCGAGTAATAGATTTTAAAAGAGATAAGTTGGATATTCCAGCAACTGTTGAAACTATAGAATATGATCCAAATAGAACAGCTCATATTGCTTTATTAAAATATAAAGATGGAGAAAGAAGATATATTATTGCCCCAGCTAAATTAAAAGTTGGAGATGAGATCATTTCTTCTAATTCAGCTGAAATTAAAACTGGCAATTCAATGCAACTTAAAGATATACCTTTGGGTACAAATGTTCATTGTGTTGAATTAAAACCATTAAAAGGTGCTCAGCTTGCAAGAAGTGCAGGTGCATCAGCTAGATTAGTTGCAAGAGAAGGTATTTATGCAACTCTTAGATTGCAATCTGGAGAAACTAGAAAAGTTTTATTAGATTGCAGGGCTACTTTAGGCACTGTGTGCAACAGTGAGCATAACCTTCGCTCTTTAGGTAAAGCAGGCGCTAAAAGATGGAGAGGTGTTAGGCCTACCGTTAGAGGTGTAGCTATGAACCCTGTAGACCACCCGCATGGTGGTGGTGAAGGTAGAACTTCTGGAGGAAGACATCCTTCTACTCCATGGGGAGTCCCAACCAAAGGATATAAAACAAGAAAAAACAAAAGGACTAATGATTTAATTATTAGACGAAAAGGAAGCAGGAAATAATTTATGCCAAGATCACTAAAAAAAGGCCCATTTATAGATCTTTCTTTAGAAAAGAAAGTCGATGAAGCCAATGCATCTAACGACAAAAGGCCAATTAAAACTTGGTCAAGAAGATCTATGGTCTCCCCTTCAATGGTTGGACTTACTATTGCGGTTCACAACGGAAGGCAACATGTACCAGTTTACATAAACGAAGATATGGTAGGTCATAAACTTGGTGAATTTGCTATAACAAGAACATTTAAGATGCATTCGGGTGATAGGAAGAGTTCATAATGGAAACAAGAGCATACTTAAAAGGAACTAGATTATCTCCTCAGAAAGCAGGATTAATAGCTAATGAGGTTAGAGGTAAATCAGTTCAAGAGGCTATGGATTTTTTAGTATTTAATAAGCAGAAAGGATCTTCTGTTATAAAAAAATTATTAGAGTCAGCTATAGCTAACGCAGAAAATAATGAAAAAGCAGATATAGATCTATTGATGATTAAATCAATAATTGTAAATCAAGGGATGAGATTAAAACGTATGAAGCCAAGAGCTAGAGGGAGAGCAGATAGGATAATTAAACCTACTTGCCATATTGAAATCATACTTACTGATCAGGAGAAATAATGGGACAGAAAGTTAACCCAAATGGTTTTAGATTAGGAGTTGTAAAAAAGCATAATGCTAATTGGTATGCAAAAGGTAAAGCATTTTCAGAAAATTTATCTCAAGATTTAAAGGTAAGAGAGTATTTTAAAAAGAGATTAAAGTTTTCTTCTGTTAGCAAAATAGAGCTAGAGAGATCAGCAGATAATTTTGTTGTTTTTATTCATACCTCAAGACCTGGAATAATTATAGGAAAGAGAGGGGAAGAAATAGAGAATTTAAAAAAAGCTGTCGAGAAGATTGTAGGCCAACCAACTCAAATTAATATTAAAGAGGTTAGAAAACCAGATCTCGATGCCACAATTCTAGCTGAAGGAGTTGCTCAACAACTAGAAAGAAGAGTTATGTTTAGAAGAGCAATGAAAAGGACAGTTCAAAGCGCTTTAAGGCAAAGTGCTAAAGGGGTAAGAATTGAAGTATCCGGCAGATTAAATGGAGCAGAAATTGCAAGAACAGAGTGGTATAGAGAAGGAAGAGTGCCTCTTCATACTCTTAGAGCAGATATAGACTATGGAACAGCTGAAGCTTTAACTACATATGGAATTATTGGTGTGAAAGTTTGGGTTTTTAATGGCGAAATAATGGAAGATCCATTTAAGCAAGAAGATAAATAATATTTAAATAATTATGTTACAACCAAAACAAACAAAATTTAGAAAAATGCATAAAGGCAGGAATAGAGGTCTTGCCCAGAACGGCAATACAGTTGCATTTGGTAGATTTGGTTTAGTTGCTGTAGATAGGGGTAGGATTACTGCTAGACAAATTGAGGCTTCAAGGCGCGCAATGACTAGAGCCGTTAAAAGAGGCGGTAATATTTGGATAAGGATTTTCCCTGACAAACCTATTACAAAGAAACCACTTGAGGTAAGAATGGGGAAAGGTAAAGGCAATGTTGAGTATTGGGTAGCATTAGTTCAACCTGGAAAAGTGATGTTTGAAATGGCAAGTGTATCCGAAGAGCTTGCTAGGGAAGCTTTTAAACTTGCAGCAGCAAAATTACCAATTAAGACACGTTTCTTAAAAAAGGATTAATAGCATGAGTAAAGAATTAGCAGATTTAAGAAAAAAAGATTTAGATCAATTAAAGCAAGAGCTAGCTTCTGTTAGATCTGAGCAATTTACTATGCGTATAAAACATACAACCGGACAACTTAATGAGACTAATCTTCTTAAGACAACAAGAAGAAAGATAGCAAGAATTAAAACTTTAATTTC
>CABXPU010000001.1 GCA_902514105.1 uncultured SAR86 cluster bacterium | reverse complement strand
ATTGCTGTATCTATATTCCCGTTCCATGAAATATATCCTATAGCTCCTCCATAAATACCTCTAGAGCTTGGTTCGAGTTCATTAATAATCTCCATTGCCCTTATTTTAGGAGCTCCGGACAAAGTGCCAGCAGGCAATGATGCTTTAAGAGCATCAATATAGTTTAAATCATCTGAAATCTCTCCAACTACAGTTGAAACGATATGCATAACATGTGAGTACTTCTCAACAATCATTTTATCAGTTACTTTAACCGTACCTATCTTAGATACCTTGCCCACATCATTCCTGCCAAGGTCTATTAGCATTAAATGTTCTGCTATTTCTTTTGGATCGTTTAATAAATCTTGTTGGTTGAAATCATCTTCTTTCGAATCAATACCTCTCTTTCGAGTTCCGGCAAGAGGTCTTAGAGTAATATTGTTATCTTCTAATCTAATTAGAATTTCTGGAGATGATCCAACAACTTGGAAATCATCAAAATCTAAGAAATACATGTAAGGAGAAGGATTTAATTTTCTGACAGCCCTATATAAATCGAAAGGATCTTTATTAAACTCGGTAGAAAAATCTTGAGCCAGAACTACCTGCATGACATCTCCTTCTTTAATATAATTTTTAATTACATTTACCGCATCTAAATACTCTGCTTTAGAGAAATTTGATTTAAATTCTAAATCTCTGGTTATTTCTTTAAATTCATCAGAAGGAACATCGATAGATTTTTTTAGTATTTTTGCAAGCTCGTCTAATTTACTTTCAGCTTCTTCAAATGAATGTTTTTGCGAATCTGCGTTATAAACAATCCTAATTGAATTATCTGTATTGTCATAAATAATTAATGTCTCTGCTTTAATAAGCAATATTTCAGGCATATGGTCTTTAAATTTAGAATCTTTCTTTGGGAGATTAGCAATCTTTTCCTCTGCATACTGAGAGCTTTCATAGGCAAAAAACCCTACATAGCCACCATAGAATCGCGGCATATTATCAAATATAGGCGTTTTCTCTTTAGACGTTATCTCTTGGATGCTGCGAAGGGGATCTTTAGAAAAAAAGCTATTTAAAACTCCATTTGTGCAAGTTTCTACATTTTGACCCGATACTTTTATGTAATCTTTGCATTCTAGACCTATGATGGAATATTGAGCCCACCTATCGCCGCCTTCAACTGATTCTAGTAAGAAACTATTTTTTTGATTAGCAATTTTTAAATATAAAGATATAGGAGAATCTTGGCTGTTACTGATTGATTTTATTACAGGAATAACTGTATATCCTGACTCAGCATATTTAATATACTCTTCTTTGGTAATCATTTTAAAAATCTATTATCTGTCCGGTGGAAATATTATGTTCCTTGAACCATCCCTTATTAACCTCTAAAGCAAACGCAGCTTTATTTTTAGAGCATGTGCTTTCTTTAGACATGGGAACCATATCATAAATCTCTAAAATTTCTCTTTCTTTGGAAATAAAAGCTACGCTAAGTGGAACTTTTGTATTTTTCATCCACATGCATCTATTGGTATAGTCCTGCCATATAAATAACATGCCTATATTTGGCTGCAAAGAAGATCTAAACATTAATCCCCTTCTTCTTAAATAGGGATCATCTGCTATCTCAATATGAGTTAATAGAGATCTTAAGTCTATAACCTCAGACTCTGATAATAAATCATTGGGTAGAAGTAAATTACTTATTAAGAAAAACTTAAGAAATCTTAGCTCTAAGTTGTGAAATGGTGTCTTCATAATTGTCAGTACCAAAAATTGCTGAACCGGCAACAAAAGTATCAGCTCCGGCTTTAGCAACATCTGCAATGGTATTCAAATTAACACCCCCATCAACTTCTAATTTTATTTCTTTGCCTGAATCATCAATCATCTTCCTTACTTTTGAAATTTTATTAAGAGTAGATGAAATAAAGCTCTGACCACCGAAGCCAGGGTTGACGCTCATTAATAAAACAAGATCAAGATCTTCTATTACGTCATCTAAAACATTTAAGGATGTAGCTGGATTAATTGCCAAACCAACTTTGCATCCAGCATCTTTAATGGCATTAATAGATCTATGCACGTGCCTAGAAGCTTCTGGATGAAAACTAATAAGGTCTGCACCCGCTTTTATAAAATCTGCAGCCAGCTCATCAACTGGCTCTATCATAAGATGAACATCAATAAAATCTTTTACACCATAATCTCTTAAAGATTTGCAAACCATGGGACCTATCGTTAAATTGGGCACATAATGATTATCCATTACGTCAAAATGGATCCAATCAGCTCCAGAAGACATAACTTCTTCAACTTCTTCACCTAATCTAGCAAAGTTTGCTGAAAGAATTGATGGAGCAATAATGTATTTCTTGTCTGTCATATATTAATTTTCGTCTTTATGTGCCTCAATGGCAAGAGAAAGACGTTCAGGGGATCCAACATCTATCCATAATTCTTCAGCTTTAATGGCTGTAACCACATCTTCATTTATAAAATCTTTTAAAACATAATTCCATATATCAAATGGGGGTTTTGGTAATCTAGACTCTACAAATATTGCTGGATTGATAATTGATACGCCAGCAAAGGTAAGATCATTCGTTAGTTCTGATATAAAAGCCTTATTATCTTTTATAGAGAAATCTCCTTCTAGATTGTGGTCAGGATTTGGAACTCCAACTAAATGAGCAAATTCAACATCGCTGGGGAGAAGATCTAATTTAAATTCATGGTATGTATCTGCATTTATCAAGAGGAAAGGCTTACCTTGAAAATGCTCAATAGCATTAAGAATGCCTCCACCTGTTCCAAGAATGCATTTTTCTTTAATGATAGTAATTTTGTGATTCTTATATTGTTTGTTTATATGTTTCTCAATCATGTCACCAAGGTAAGAAACATTAACAACAATTTCGGTAATGCCAATTTTTAAAAGTAAACGAATATTTCTATCAAGCAATGTTTCTGATCCTACCTCTATAAGAGGTTTTGGCATATCTTTGGTAAAAGGAAGAAGTCTTTTTCCAATTCCTGCCGCTAATAACATTGCTTTCATATCAACTTTAACCTTTCCTGAAGACTTGGTTTTACAATATCAATAAGAAAATCTCTGCAATTCCATCCCACTGGAATAATATCTATTAGGTTTTGTAAAATCATAGTTAAATCATTTAATCTAAAAGAGCGATTTTGATCAATATATAATCTTGATAAAGTTCCTAAAATTCTTAGATTCCTTTGGATCCCACCCCATCTGAAGCATTCAAATAGCTCATCATGATCTAGATCTAAATTAGATTCCTCTTTATAAAATACTAAAGATTCTTTTACAAAGACTTCATCAAAAGGTTTGTAATGATCAAGTAAAATTCCAGCTAGATCTATGCCTATAGGGCCAATACAAAGGTCCTGAAAATCTATTATATTAATCTTCATATCCTCTGAAAGAATCAAGTTTCGTCTCTCATAATCAAAATGACAATTTAATTGAGGTTGTTTATTTAAATTAATGATGGTCTTTTCTGATAATTTTCTTATTGAGTCGTCAGCTTCAAGTTTTAAAAACTGTCCACAAAAGAATTCACTAAAAAGATTAATTTGAGACTCTAAGTCGCTTTGATTTAATGTATTAATATTGAGGTCTTCAATTACCTGAATCTTATTAAGCAGCTCTAAACTTTGTTTTACTAATTCATATTTATTGGAATCATTTAGGATTTCTAATAAATCATTATCTCCCAGGTCCTCTTGGATGGTAACGCCCAATTTTGGATTATGCATTAATATTTCTGGAGCATTAATATTATTAGATTTAAAAATGTCAGCTAAATAGGTAAATTGCAGGTGATCTCCCTTTAGAGGATCTAGAAAACATAGTATTAAACTTTCTGATTTATTAACTAGTCTCCAATACTCTCTACCACTAGCCTCAAGTTTTAAAGCTATAGCTCTCTCGCATTCAAAACCGCATTGAGCTGTTAACTCTATAATCTCAGATTCTTTCAAGTTAGCTGTTTTTTACCTCGTCTGGTAATGGTGTATTGTCTGGGACAAAAAAATCAGGCATAAGCTCACCAAAAGGAACATTTGCATATCTTGTGAAATCAGTTACACCGGCATCATGAAGGACTAAATCATCAATGCAAAAATTACCTGTGAAGCTCTTTGAATCTTTAATTAATATTGTATAAGCGGCATCTGCCATAATATCTACATTCCTTGATAATCGCATAATCTCATCTCCGCCAAGGTGATTTTGAACCGCTGCTGTTGCAATTGCTGTTCTTGGCCAAAGCGCATTAACGGCAACACCCCTATCTTTGAACTCTTCAGCCATACCAAGCACACACATACTCATTGTGTATTTCGCCATAGTATAGCCAACATGTCCGCCAAACCACTTTGGATCCATATCTAATGGAGGTGCTAAGTTTAAGATATGTGGGTTTTCTGATTTTAATAGATGAGGGAGGCAATACTTGCTTACCATATAAGTACCTCTTCCATTGATCTGATGCATAAGATCATAACGTTTCATAGCTGTATCGAGGGTATTTGTTAATTGAATTGCTGATGCATTATTGATGCATATATCAATACCACCAAAATGTTCTACACTTGCATTAATTGCATCACGAACATTATCCTCGTCGCGTATATCACAAACCATAGGTAAAGCATCACCTCCTGCTTCAACTATCTCTTCAGCTGCGGTATATATAGTTCCAGGAAGTTTTGGATGAGGTTCAGCTGTTTTAGCAGCTACAACAATTTTTGCCCCATCTTGAGCTGCTCTTTTTGCCATAGCAAGACCTATTCCCCTACTTCCACCCGAAATAAAAATAACTTTATCTTTTAAACTCATGTTTTTTCCTTATTTGTTTTTGATAAGAACTCTAAATTTGTATAGTATCTAACTATTCAGATTTAACTTTAACAAAATAATTAATAAAAATGAAAGTAGACTTTATATTTGATGTAGCAAGTCCGAATGCATACCTAACTCATAAAGTGATTCCGGGAATCGAAAAAAGAACTGGTGCTTCTTTTAATTACATACCATGTCTATTGGGTGGAATATTTAAAATTACCAATAATCAGGCGCCAATGATCGCCTTTAATGGAATCTTGAATAAACTTGAATACCAAAACATCGAAATCCAAAGGTTTGTAAAAAAACATGGTCTAAATAAATTTGCTATGAATCCGCACTTTCCAATAACTACTATCCAAATACAAAGGGGAGCTCTTGCAGCAATATCTTTAGATGTATTTGATGAATATATCGAAGCTATTTTTAAGGGTATGTGGGAGGAAGGCTTAAATCTTGGAGATATGGATATCCTAGTAAAATTACTTACTGATGAGACTGAAATTAATGTCAATGATCTTGTTGAAATAATTCAGAGCCCTGAATGTAAACAAGAATTAATCCAGAATACTAGTAATGCCGTTGAGCGAGGTGCATTTGGTATACCGACATTCTTTGCTAATGATGAAATCTTTTTTGGGAAAGATAGCTTAGCTGATCTTGAAAGTTTTATTACACAATAGTTCAAGAAAGTAAAATAGAACTTTCCTTAAAATACGCTTTCTAAGCTAACAGGTATAAAATAAACAAAATGAAAAAAACACGCTTAGCTGCTGTGTCAGCAATATTATTGTTAACATTCAATCTTGATGCTCAGAATAATAATTCGGATCTAATAAGATTAGATGATAGACATAACGCTACATCTTGCCTCATTTATACTCCAAATCTAGGAATAGTTAGTGAAGATAAAAATATAAGTGTTGAGGCAGACTCACTAAAATTTAGTGATAATCAGGCTATTACCCTCAATGACAATGTAAAGATTGATTTTCCTGGCGGCCTTCTTAATTCAACTAATGCATTAATTGGGTCATCTAAAGAGTTAATTGAATTTGAAGAAGATACTACTTTGTCTCTTGAGCAGATACTCTTAAAAGGCGATGAGGGCTTCTTCAATAGATTAAATGATCAGGTTCAAATGAAAAATGGCAGCTTCTTTCTTGCTTCAAGAGGTTTAAATGTTAGCTTTAATTCCTTGCAAGGATCCTTAAGTGATGAGCTATCAATTAAAGATGCAAATATTACCTCTTGTGCAGACCCAAAAACAGGCTGGCTAATTAGAGCTGATGATTTGGTATTAAATAATAAAACTTATAGAGGATATGCTAGGAATCTTACCTTAGAACTTGGAGGGATTAGCGTACTTAAGGCACCCTATCTACCTTTTGCAACAACTAGTGAAAGATTATCAGGATTCTTAGAGCCTTCTATTTCATCCTCTTCTGATGGTGTTGATTTTTCTATCCCTTACTTTGCAATATTATCAGACCATTCAGATATTACTCTGGGCGCAAGAAATATTGCCGAAAGAGGTTCTGGTATAGAACTTAATTATCGCTACATTAAAGAGCATACTAAAAATAATATCGATGCTTTCTACTTTAATGGTGACAAGGAAATGCAAAAGAATTATCCAGAATTAGCAGATTCAAGATGGGCTTTTAAAGTTCAAGACTCTTTAATGCTTAATAAAGCATCAGGGATTAACTGGGGCGAAGTAGTAATTAATTGGGGCAAAGCTTCTGATGCTATGGTTTTAAGAGATATACCAGGAGAAATTACTGCAATTGGAATGCAGCGTGATCACTATTTAAATCAAAATATTATTATAAGTTCTCGTTTTAACAATTTAGCAATAGAAGTTGAGCATCAAGGCTTTCAATCCTTGAACCCCCTTCTTTCAAATGGTTATAAGAAATCGCCCTCAATTGATCTTAGTTTTAATAAAACAATTGATTCTGTAAATTTTACACAAAAATTGAATATTGCTACTTTTAAAACCAATGGCTTGCATGAATTCTTTGGAATCTCATCTGAAATGGATAAATATTTAAATTCAGTTGAAGAGCCTTTAGAGGGAAGGCGGACTTTTTCAGATTTAACTATATCCAAAACCTTCAATAAAGACTTTCTTAAAATTAAGACCTCTGTGGGTCTTAAAAGTTTAAGTTATGACTTACAAAATTCATCGATTCAAAATAATAATATTCATAGCCCCAATCTAAAATTTGATATTAGCAGTATGTTTGTAAAGATGAATTCTGACGGAATTTCTATCATTCAACCAAGGTTGGTCTTAGGTTTTTCAGAATATAAAGATCAAAGCGGAAATCCTGTATTTGATACCAACATATTAGCTTATAACAACCAAGTATTTACTAATGATCGTTTTTCAGGAATGGATAGAATCGCTGATGATGCCTCCCATAGCATTGGTTTTACTTATAAAATAAGAAAATCTAGTCGGGATGTATTTAAATTTAGTCTTGCTAAAAAATATCACCATTCTGAAAATAAAGTTTATGTAACTCCTATGCCATCTATGATGAATAATGAGAATAAATTCATTATGTCTTCAGTGTGGATGCCTAATACAAATAACTCATTCAAGATATATGGAGACTATGACACTAAAAGCAATAAAGTCGGATTAGGCGGGATGAATTTTATGACAAGGTCCTCAAAGGGAACTTTGGGGTTTGCTAAAAGATATAGACGAGTTGCGGGCGACTTTAACCAAACCCTTAATTACTCTGAAGTGTTTACTTCGATTAATTTAAAAAATGGTTTTAAGATTATTGGTAAATTACAACAAGATGATGAGTATGATATTAAAGTAGAGAGCATGTTTGGATTAGAATATGAGAACTGTTGTGTAGCTTTTAGGTTAATGGCAAGTGATAAAAATCTATCTAAATATAATGATCTTTACAATTCAAGCTATACATACCTAAATGATGCATGGGACAATATGATAAACATTGAAAATAAAAGTAGAATTAACTTAGAATTTGAGCTTAAAGGCTTTAATTCATCGATTAATAAAATAGAAAAGCTGCTTCAAAATTCAATACTTAATTACTAGGAAATTCTTATGAAAAAACTAACAATATTCTCATTGCTAATCATGCTGCCATCTATGGTTCTGGCAAGAGTAGAGATATTAGATAGAGTTGCAGTTATTGTAGATGACGGCCTGATAATGGAATCTCAGATTAATGAAAGCATTCTTGAAATAAAAATGAGTATGCAGGCACAAAATATTCCTATCCCTCCATCCAATGAGCTAAGAGAGGAAGTGATTGAAAGATTAATCATTGAGGAGCTTCAGCTACAACTTGGTGATCTATATGGAATAAGAATAAGTGATGGTGAGCTAAATCAGACAATGGTTACAATTGCTAGCAATAATAATCTTCCGTTAGAAGAGTTCATCAAAACAATTGAAGAAGCTGGTCAATCTTATGAATTAGTTAGAGAAAAAATTCGTAAAGATATGATTATTCAGAGAGTTCAAAGAGGAAAAGTTGGGAATGAAATAAGTATTACAGAGCAGGAATTTAAAAGCTTTATGAAAACTGATGCTTCAGTTGCTCAAATTAGACCTGAATTATCGGTAAGACAAATATTGGTTAAAACAGAAAATCAATCTCTATCAGTTATCAGTCGATTAGATGCAGGTGAAGATTTTGGAACAATTGTCAGAGAAGTTTCTATTGCAGGAAATGCATCTAGCGGAGGTCTAATGCCATGGAGAAAGGTTGCTGATATGCCTGAAATATTTAACAAAGCCTTAGAAAAAGAAATTGTAGGCACAATCACAGCACCAATCCCCTCAGGTTCAGGTTTCCATATATTAAAACTTGAAGAAAAAAGAGGCCCTTTTGTTAAATATGAAGACCAATGGAATGCGAGGCATATTCTATTGATGCCAACAGCAATTCGAGATCTAAATGCTACATTAAAAGAGATAGAAGATATTAGGAATAGAATCTTAGCTGGCGAAGATTTTGGAGAGTTAGCAAAGGAATTTTCTGAAGATGAAGGATCTGCCCAAAGAGGTGGAGATTTGGATTGGTTTAGCAAGGGCACTATGGTTAAAGAGTTTGAGGACATGATGCTAAATTCTGAACTTAATACTGTTTCAGAGGTATTTCAAACAGGTTATGGATACCATTTCCTTGAAGTTTTGGGCAAAAGAAACTTTGATAAAACTTCTGAGCTAATTGAAGATAGAGCATATTCTGCTCTTTATTCAAGAAAATTTGATGAAGAACTAGAAAATACTTTGCGCTCAATAAGAGCTGAGGCTTTCGTTGAAATTAAAGATTTAGATTGAAGAAGATTTTCTATTCTCCTGGTGAACCATCCGGTATAGGTGTCGATCTTATTATTGAGATTTCTAAATCTAATTACTGGAAGAATTCTAAGCATCCTATAGTTTGTTTGGGTGATCCAAAGTTATTTCTTAATAGAGCAAAATTACTAAATAAGAAAATTAAAATTACATTACTGGAAAACCATAAAGATACTAAGCCAAATAAAAAAGGATTGCTGCAAATAATTCAAGTTGCTAAATGTAAAACATATGTTACTGGCAAGCTTAATCCATCTAATGCCCCATATGTAATCGAGCATCTTAACTTTGGAATTAATCAATGTCTTCTAGACAAGAATAATGCTTTAGTTACTGGGCCAATCAGTAAAAAAAATATAATTGATTCAGGTGTAAATTTTTCAGGTCATACTGAATGGATCCAAAAAATCACTAAAAGCAAAGATGTGTTAATGCTTCTTGCTTCAGAACAAATAAAAGTCGCTCTAATTACGACCCATGTTCCATTAAAAAAGGTTAGTAAATTAATTACAAAAGAAACAATAATAAACAAAGCAACCATTCTTAATGATGGCCTAAAATCAAAACTAAAAATAAAAAAACCAAATATAGTTATGTTGGGACTTAATCCTCACGCTGGAGAAGGCGGGAAAGTAGGCACTGAAGAACTAGAAATATTAGAGCCTGCTGCAAAATATTTAAGAAAAATAGGCATTAATATTAGTGGTCCGATTTCTGCCGATACAGCTTTTACTCCAACTATGTTAAATAAAACTGATGCTTATCTTGCGATGTATCATGATCAGGGTCTTCCTGTTATGAAGGCGCTAAGTTTTGGAAATGGAATTAATATTACACTTGGAGTTCCAATTATTAGAATATCTGTTGACCATGGTATTGCATTAGATATTGCCGGCTCCGGCAAAGCAGACACATCCTCACTTAAAAATGCCCTGCATACAGCAAGCTCTATAGTTTGATGAGTCAAAGAGATAAAAGAAGAAGACTGGGGCAAAACTATCTAAAAGATCCTGCAATATTGTATGAAATGGAGCATTCCATTAACCCAGTGAGGTTTGATAAATTCTTAGAAATAGGTCCAGGCATGGGAGCTTTAACACAAATATTGAATAAAGATTCAATTGAAATTACAGCTATAGATATTGATAAAGAAAATATAGACCATCTAATAAAAAAATTTGATGGTCCTGCAAAGTTTCATTTTATCTTGGGTGATATCTTAAATAATGACCTTCAATTTATTGAAGCTAGCAAATGTAGAGTTGTTGGGAATCTTCCATACAATATATCGACACAAATCATTCTTAAGCTAATCAATCATGCTAAACAAATTGTTGATATCCACTTTTTAGTCCAGAAAGAGGTAGCAATGAAAATAAATGGCAGCCCTGGAACAAAAGATTGGGGCAAGTTAGCTATTAAGCTTTCGGCTTTCTTTACTATAGAAATATTATTTGACGTGCCGCCTGAATCATTTGATATAAAGCCAAAAGTTATGTCTAGCTTTATTAGAATGATACCTTTAAAGGATCCTCTAATAACAATGGAAGAAAGAAACAATTTCTTTGAGATTGTTAATTTGTCTTTTATGTCTAGAAGAAAAAATATTAAAAACAATCTTAAAAGTAAAGAAATAAACTGGTCAAATCTTGATATAGATAACAAAGCAAGGCCAGAGGACTTAACTCTAGAATCTTATATTAAGATTACCAAGGAAGTTTTTGGAAATTAAATATGTCCACCTATGTAATTGGCGATGTTCAGGGTTGTTATAAAGAACTCAAAAAACTAGTTAAAAAAATAAATTTTAATCCATCAGAGGATCGGCTTGTCTTTGCTGGAGACCTTGTTAACAGAGGCCCTGGATCAAAAGAAGTCTTAGATTTTTGCATTAAGCACAGTAAATCTGTTGATGCTGTTTTGGGCAATCATGATCTTTATCTCTTAAGCTTGATTCAGTCTAATCAAAAAAAAGCTAAGACCTTGACCCCTATTCTGACTTCAAAAAATCCTTCTAAATACTTCAAATGGTTAATAAGAAAGCCTTTGGTCTTGAAAATAAAAAAGAATGATGAAATATTCTGGATCTCTCATGCGGGCATACCTTATTTTTGGAGCTTTGAAAAAGCACTTGAGTTAAATAAAGAGTTATCTAAAAATCTTAGAGAGAATCCTTCTTTTGTTCTGAGTAATATGTGGGGAGATAGGCCTATAAAATGGAATGAAAAGCTTACTAATGAGAAAAGGTTTAGATTTATTATTAATTGTTTTACTCGTATGCGCTATCTTGATACTAAGGGCAATCTTAATTTAAAGGTAAAGGATGCAAAGCTAACAAAAGGCCTTGTCCCGTGGTTTGTGAAATCAAATGAGCTGATAAAAAATCCAAATGAATATATTATCTTTGGGCATTGGGCTGCTCTAAATGGCAAAACTAAAATAGCCAATATAATAGGCTTAGATACAGGCTGTGTTTGGGGTGGGAAATTAACAGCTGTACGATTAGAAGATAAGAAAATATTCTCAGTTAAAAGATTATGAAAATATATCAAGTTGGTGGATCTATTAGAGATGAATTATTAGGAATAAATCCTAAGGATAAAGACTGGGTGGTGGTTGGCTCTTCTCCTGAACTTATGATCAAAGAAGGCTATAAACCAGTTGGCAAAGATTTTCCTGTATTTATTCACCCCAAATCAAATGAAGAATATGCTCTTGCTAGGACCGAAAAAAAAGACGGATATGGATATAAAGGGTTCAGATTTTATCATGGCGCAGATGTCACTCTTGAAGAAGATCTATCAAGAAGAGATTTGACTATAAATGCAATTGCAAAAGATACAAAAGGGAAACTGATTGATCCGTTTGGTGGAATTGATGATATTAAGAATAAAAAATTTAAACATGTATCGCCAGCTTTTTTAGAAGACCCGCTCCGAGCTATAAGGGTTGCAAGATTTAAAACATACCCGCACCTTAAGGATTTTGAAATAAATGAATCAACTAAAAAAATGTTGTTAGATATTGGAAATTCTGGGGAGCTTAAACACCTATCAAAAGATCGAATCTGGAAAGAAATTGAGCTTGTAATTGAATCAAACCATGCTACTAATTTTTTTAAATTCTTGCTTGATTTTGATTTAAGCAATCCCTGGTTAAAGGATCTAGCTCATCCAGAATGCCAAGAAAACGTTACCCCTCACGCAAAATGGGCTGATTTGGAATTTAAAAATGATTTCCTGCTTGGTCAAAATATTCCTATCCCTAATAGGTATAAGGTATATGTTAAATTGTTGAAGAATCTAATAAAGATTAATACTAATACCTCAAATGAAGAGCTTGTTGAGATAATAGAAGAGCTTAATTTCCACCGCAATCTTAATGAAATATCTGATTTGCTTTTATTAAATATATTGGAGACAAATAAAGAATTTATTAAAAAACTTGGTGATAATATAATCAAAGAAGATTTTGCTTCTTTAAAAGATGTTAAAAAAAGTGAAGTAAAAAGTTTTAAATTAGAGCTTATTAAGGGGGCTATAGGAAAGACCTATGAATAAAGTTGTTCTTGTAACTGGCGCAGGAAAAAGGATCGGCAAGGAAATTGCTAAAGTTTTTATAAATGATCAGTGGAATGTAATTATTCATTGCAATAATTCCTTTGAAGAGGCCTCTAGCTTATCTAAAGAATTCAATAACATAAGAGAGGGGAGTTCTTGTGTTATCCAAGCAAACCTCGATAAAGAAAAAGATGTCGCAAGATTAATAAAAGAGGCTTCAGATGCATATGGAAGAATCGATGCTTTAATAAATAATGCTTCAAGTTTTTATGCCACACCAATAGCAAAAATGTCGTATGAGGATTGGGATAAATTAATAGGAAGCAATCTTAAGGGCCCCCTATTCTTAACTCGAGGCTTGGCAGGCCTATTAAAAGATAATGAAGGTTCTGTAATCAATATTACCGATATAAATATAGATAAAGGCATGTCGGGTTATTCAATATACTCTGCGGCTAAGGGCGGTCTTAAGGCGGTAACTAAAGTTTTGGCTAGAGAGCTAGCTCCAAAAGTAAGGGTGAATGCAATTGCTCCGGGCGCGATATTAGAACCTCCTGATAAGGAGTGGAGTGAAAAAGAGTTAATAAGCATTACTAATAAAATACCTCTCAATAGACTTGGTAATGAAATCGATATAGCAAATGCTGTAAAATTTGTTATAGATTCAAAATATATTACTGGACAAACCATTAATGTTGATGGAGGAAGATCTTTGTTATGACAGAAGACAAATCATCAATCGAAGAGATTTATTTAGGCACTCAAGCAGTAGCTGAAAATCTAAAATTTGATCAAGGAAAACTGCAAGAATGGATAGATAGCAATGCTCAATCTGTAGGAAAAATAATAAATATTGAGCAATTTAAAGGTGGTCAAAGTAATCCTACATACAAACTTTCAACTGAAAATAAAAATTTTGTTCTTAGAAGAAAGCCCCCGGGGAAACTGCTTCCATCTGCGCATGCAGTCGATAGAGAATATAAAGTTATAACATCTTTATTTGATACAGATGTTCCAGTACCAATGACATATGGCTTGTGTGAGGATGCTGATGTTATTGGAACTCCATTTTTTATAATGGATTTCCTTGATGGAAGAGTCTATTGGGATCATATGCTACCCGACTGTTCAAAAGAAGAAAGAAAGAAAATATATCAACAAAAGAATCAAGTTTTAGCTAATCTTCATTCTGTAAATTACCAGGATGTTGGTTTGGAAAACTATGGGAAGCCCGGCAACTACGTCGCTCGACAAGTTAGCAGATGGACTAAACAATATTTAGCATCTGAGACAGACACAATACCTGAAATGAATAATTTAATTGATTGGCTGCCTAAAAATATCCCCGATGATGATGAGACTTCAATAGTCCATGGTGATTATAGGTTAGATAATATGATTTATAAGAATCATGAAGTTATAGGCGTTTTAGACTGGGAGTTATCAACTTTGGGTCACCCAATCGCAGACTTTAGTTACCATTGCCTAACTTGGAGAACCTTGCCAGCAATGCAAGATCTAAAACTATTGAAGGAGCTTGGTATTCCTTCTGAGACTGAATATAGAGACATGTATTCTGAACATTCTGGAAAAGATATTTCAGAAGACTTTGAATTCTATATGGTATTTAATATGTTTAAAATAGCTGCAATCTGCCAAGGAATTTTGGGAAGAGTTAGGGATGGGACGGCATCCAATAAACATGCCGAAGAAAGAGGTATGCAGGTTTATCCAATATCAAAAGCTGCCTGGGGTATTGTCGAAACAAATTTTAAATAAATAATTTCTATTAAATTATTTCTTTGAGTGGTTCTGAAACAAAAGAATACTTCTCAATCTCATCACTTTCAAACAATATTTCATCATCATCTATTTGCAGGACTATATCTATATCAAGAGTTCTTGAGCTAAACTTTGGCGCATTCCTGTTCCTGCCAGATTGATCCTCTATCTCTTTTAAACTTTTTTCTAGATGGCTAAAAGAAAGTTCACAATCTCCTGATAATACTAAGTTTAGGAAATCATCCCCTTTAAACCCCTCTGCTTTTGTTTTATGAATTGAAGAATATTCAATATTATTTAAAAGTTTTTGCAATCTCTCTATTGCAAGAAGTAAATTTACTTCAGCATTAATATTGCTCCCAATAGAAAGATAATACTTCATTATCTAGAGATATTTATTCCAACATCTTTGGCGCCTCTTAAGGCTCCAGGCTTAGAAACTCTTAGCTTTACAGATTTGATTCCATATTCATCTTTCAATAAGGAAGCTATATTTTCAGCAAGTGTTTCTTGTAACTGGTATGAAGACTCTTCTACAAATTTAATTACGCCTTTGGTAATAGTTTTGTAATCAATGGTATCTTCAATGGAATCTGATGCTGCAGCTTTTTTACAATCAAATGGGAATTCCATATCAATACTGACCTCTTGTTTTACCTTTCGCTCCCATTCAAAAATACCTATGGTTGTTTTAACCCTTAGATCTTTTATATAGATAGTGTCTTGCATTGCTATACCTCATCAAGAGGCCATCTTGGCCTTGCGCACGAAATGCCCTGCTTTGATAGATCAACTGATTTTAATGAGCCCAAGTAAGCTATCATTGCAGCATTATCAGTACAATGTTTCATTTCAGGATATCTTACCTTGATACCATACTCATCTTCTAATTTATTCATTTCATCGCGTAAAAGCATATTAGCAGCAACTCCGCCAGCGAGAATAAGAGTATCTCTATTAGTCTTAATCAAAGCCTTTTTAATCTTTGATACCAATACTTCTATTGCAGCTTGCTGAAAAGAGGCAGCAATATCTGCAATATGCTCATCAAGATTATCTAAGTCTCTAATTGAATAAAGCACTGCTGTCTTTAAACCACTAAAACTTAAATTTAAATCATCGCTATTTAGCATTGGTCTAGGGTAGTTAAACTTTGAGGGATCGCCCTCTTTAGCAATTCGTTCTATATGAGGACCTCCGGGATATGGAAGGTTTAATAGTTTCCCTACTTTATCAAAAGCTTCTCCAACGGCATCATCTTGAGATTCTCCTAATATTTCATAATCTCCCAATCCTCTGACGTCAATAATTAATGAATGGCCTCCGGAAACAAGCAAAGAAATAAAAGGAAAGCTTATATCATCAAAATCTAATGCTGGCGCCATCAAGTGTGCTTCTAAATGATGAATTGGAATTGAGGGGATTCCTAATCCAGCTGATAAGCCATGAGCAAAACTTTCTCCAACCAGCAAAGCGCCAAGAAGGCCTGGTCCTGCAGTGTATGCAACTTGATCTATTTCTGAAATATTGATACCTCCCAGAGAATCCTCAAGCACAGAAAGTATCTTTAAACAGTGGTCTCTTGAGGCTAATTCGGGCACAACTCCTCCATACTCAGCATGCATATCAATTTGACTGAATACAGATTCGCCAATTAATCCTCTTGAAGTATCAAAAACTGCAACTGCTGTTTCATCACATGAGGTTTCTATTCCTAAAGTTATCATAAAAAATTTTGCAAATTTCCCAATAAAAGCCTAAACTACGCGACTAATTATGCCTTCAATTATAATAAAAGATACAGAACATTTTGACATTGGTCTTAGAAAGTTCAAGCGTGCATGCGAAAAAGCTGCAATTGTGCCTGAAATAAGAGCAAGAGAATTCTATGAAAAACCTACTGCAAAAAGAAAACGTTTAATGGCAGCAGCTGTTAAAAGAGCTCATAAAACAAATAGAAAATTTTCTTTTTCAAGACAGAGGTCTTACCGATAAATCTTGGCGCTTCTCGCTGATATTAAATCTCATCTTAAGCAAGCAATGCTTAATAAAGATGTTGCTGTTCGTGACACCCTTAGAATGCTTCTATCAGAAATACAAAGGTTTGAAATTGACAATAGGGTTGAAGTTGATGATGTTCAAATATTACAAATCATTAATAAAATGGTAAAACAAAGAAAAGATTCAATCGAGCAATTTACCAAAGGCAATCGTCCAGACCTTGCAGAAGTAGAACAAACTGAATTAGAAATTCTCTCAAAATATAAACCCAAACAATTAGATGAATCTGAGATTGCTGCCAAGGTAAAAGATGCAATTAGTGAGACGGGAGCGGCAGGCATGCAAGATATTGGCAAAGTGATGGGCGTATTGAAGAATGCTTTGGCTGGCTCAGCAGATATGGGTTTGGTTAGCAAAATAGTAAAAGACCAATTAAATTAATTTTCAGTTCATCATTAGGTTAAGATTATGCAAAGAAGTAATAATAGAGATAGCGACCAACTAAGAGAAGTTTCTATAGAAACAGATATAAATATTAATGCAGAAGGTTCCGCTTTAGTTAAGTTCGGCAACACACACGTAATTTGTACTGCAACTATAGAAAATAATGTTCCTAGATGGATGAGAGGAAGTGATGAGGGATGGATTACAGCTGAATATGGAATGTTACCAAGGTCTACAAATGAAAGAATGCGTAGGGAGGCCGCTAAAGGTAAACAGAGTGGTAGAACACAAGAAATCCAAAGACTTATAGGAAGATCGCTAAGGCAAGCAGTTAATTTAAAATACATTCCTGGTAAAACTATTTCAATTGATTGTGATGTGATACAGGCCGATGGAGGAACTAGAACTGCCTCTATAACAGGCGGATGTGTTGCATTATTTAAAGCTTTGCAAGATCATCATGATGACCATAGAGCTATTAAATCATATGTTGCAGCTGTTTCCCTTGGGATCTTTAAACAAGAAGTCTTGCTCGATCTAGATTACAAAGAAGATAGCAACGCAGAAACAGATTTAAATCTTGTAATGACTGATGATCTTAATGTCATTGAAATACAAGGCACTGCAGAAGAAGCTCCCTTCTCACAAGATGAACTTAATAAAATGGTTGATATTGGAAAAATAGCTATCAATGATATTATTGAGATACAAAAATCTTGTCTAAAATAAGTGAAAGAATATCAAAAACAATTCCTTGAGTTAGCTCTTAATGCAAAGGTGCTAGAGTTTGGAGATTTCACACTAAAATCAGGTAGAAAAAGCCCTTATTTTTTTAATGCAGCAAAAATGTTGAATGGGGGTTATTTATATAGCCTGGCAGATTGTTATCGTGAAGCAATAAAATCAGCAAATATATCTTTTGATTGCATATATGGTCCTGCTTATAAAGGAATATTTTTGGGCTCGATCGTTTCAATGATATTGAGTAAGCATGGTGAAAAATATCCGCTGTCTTTTAATAGAAAAGAAATTAAAGATCATGGAGAAGGCGGAAATATTATTGGGAATGACCCCTCGGGAGATGTATTGATAATAGATGATGTAATTTCAGCAGGAACTGCTGCAAAAGAATCTATAGAAATCATAAAATCAATAGGAGCTAATCCAAAAATAATGCTAGTTGGATTAGATAGACAAGAAAAGGGTCAAGGCAATATTTCAGCCAGACAAGAACTTGAAGGAATGTTTAATATGAATGTTGTATCTATTATAAATTTAGATACTCTAATATCTTATTCTGAGTCAAATCCTGATTATGAAAAGTACCTAAGCCAACTAAAAAGTTATAGGGATGAATGGGGAGCTTAAATGTTTTCAGGAATTGTGTCAGGAATTGGCTGCGTAAAATCTATCAAATATAAGAATGACATTATCTCAATTGAGGTAAAGGCCCAAAAAAACTTTTCAAAAAAACTTAAAAAAGGTGCAAGTGTGTCCGTTGATGGGGTTTGCTTAACTGCAATAAGCAGTGATTCAGATACCATTAAATTTGATGTAATTGAGGAGACTCTTTCCAGGACTACTATAGGAAGCTTTGTTAAGGGGCAAAAAGTAAATCTGGAAAGATCTATGACTGCTTCATCAGAGATTGGGGGGCATTTAATCTCAGGCCATATTCACTGTGTATCAAAGATTATTAGTATTAATGAAAAGAAATCTTCAAAAGATATGAAGATAAGTATTCCCAAGGGATTGGATAAATATATTTTAGAAAAAGGATATATTGGGATTAATGGCTGTAGTTTAACAGTGGGTAAAGTGTTTAAAACAAATTTTAATATTCATTTAATACCTGAAACGCTTAAAGTAACAAATTTAGATCTCTTAAAAGAAAGAAGCTTGGTTAATATTGAGTTAGATCAAAATACAGTAACGATAGTTGATTCAGTAGAAAAAATCCTTAACCACTAAGAAACTGCGATAACACAGCCATCCTTATAGCTACGCCATTTGCAATTTGTTGTCGAATTACTGACTGATCTGATTCATACACCATTGTAGATATCTCTATATCAAGATTAACTGGGCCAGGATGCATTAAAATTGCTGCTTCATTTGCCATAGCTAATCTTTCAGAATTAATCTGATATTCATATTTATATTGATCAATATCAACAATATCTTCAGCTGCTAATCTTTCATGCTGAATACGAAGTGCCATTACTACATCTGATCCCTCAATAGCTAAATCTAAGTCTGGTTCATACTTTCCTTGAGGATGATTTTGGAATGATTTACACATATCAGGATGTCCTGAAAAAGTAAGTGATTTAATTTTAAAATTATTTAGACCTTCTAAGAAAGATGCAGTAACCCTTGAATGATCTAAATCACCAACAATAACTATATTCTGATCATCGGGTGTTTTTTTATGTTGAATTATAGTCATTAAGTCTAATAGGCCTTGAGTAGGATGAGAGATAGAGCCCTCGCCACCATTTATAAAAGTCATTTCTGGTATGTATTGAGCTAATTCATGAATGACTGACTCTGAATGTCTTAATACGCACAAATCAACACCCATTAAAGATAGTGCATCAATTGTTTCGTATATAGACTCTCCTTTTTGTAAAGAAGAAGATTCAGTATCAAAGTCTAAAACATTACAACCTAAATTTTTTGCTGCTATTTCAAATGAAGACTTTGTCCTGGTGCTGGGTTCACAAAAAATATTAGCAATTGTTTTATCTGAAAATAAAGACTCCTTTTTGAAAGAGCCGTCCTCATTAATAAACTTTTCAGCAAATGAGATTAAATCTTCAATTTCTTTTCTAGATAGATCAGCTAAAGATAGTAGATTCTTATTCATTTAAATAAACAATTGCATCCATTTCTATTTCAACCCCTAATGGGAGACCAGCCACTTCAACTGTCGCTCTTGCTGGATAAGGTTCTACAAATCTTTCTTGCATCACTTCATTCACATTTGAGAAATTTGAAAGATCTGTAAGGTAAATATTTAATTTAACTATATTAGAGAGAGATGCTCCGGCTTCAATGCAAATATTCTCTATATTAGAAATAACTTGTTTAGTCTGGCTAGAAATATCTCCCTCAATAAGGCTGCTTGTTTCAGGATTAAGCGGCACCTGTCCTGAAATATATAAAGTATTGCCAGCAACAACTCCCTGAGAATATGGCCCTATTGCTTTAGGTGCTTTTTCTGTGAATATAATTTTTTTAGTCATATTGATCTTTAATTATTTGTTAATTGACACTTTTTTTATCATTAATTATTCGTCTACAACTTGTTACAGATTTAATTGCTCTAACTTTTTGCATGATTTTACGCAACTCTTCTGCATTATCAATATCTATTTCAATATCACACTCTGTAAATTTAATATCTAAATCTTTTGTATTTACTGCAACTATATTAATTCCGCGTCTGGTGAAGGTAGCAATAACATCAGCAAGTGCCCCCATTTTGTTTTCAATGACTGCTTTAATATGAGCAGCATAGGATTCACTATGTTTAGTATCTCCCCAATCAGCATCAAGATATCTTGAATCTTTTTGCTTGAAAGGTGCTACTCCTAAACATCTTGAATGATGAATTACTATTCCTCTTTCAGTATCAGAATGGGCAATAATTGGATCACCCATTACTGGCATACAGCATTTTGCATATCTTACTGATACACCCTCAATCTTATGATCTATCAATGTTACTGGATGAAGTTTGCCTGCTACATCCTTTCGTATCTGCAGCCCTTCATAAAACCTCTCTGCTACCAAGTTACCTGTTCTTTTCCCCAACCCTAAATCAGTTAAGAGTTCATTTAGAGATTTAACGCCTATCATCTTTAGAACATTATTAAGCTTACCACCCCTATACTCTTCTAAGCTATGCCCTGATCTTTTAAGTTCAGCCTCGAGCATAACTTTCCCAGCCTTTCTGGCTTGAGAAATTTTTTGATGTCTTAGTTTATTTCTTATAGCGCCTCTTGCTTTGCTGGTAACAACAAAATTTAACCAATCAGGATCAACATGAATAGATTTATCTGAGATAATTTCTACTGTAGATCCGTTCTCAAGTTGAATATTTAATGGAGCTTCTTTTCGATTAACTAAGCAACTAACTGCTGTGTTACCTAAATCCGTATGAACTGCGTAGGCAAAATCAATGGGAGTGGCTCCAGTTTTGAGATTAATAATATTGCCTTTAGGGGTAAATACATATACTTCATCAGAAAATAAATCTGTTTTTACAGATTCTACAAACTCTTTTGTACCCTGAGAACTCTTATGGAAATCAACAATGCTAGACATCCATCTTCGTGCTCTAAATTCTTTCCCTGATTCTATGTCATCTGTTTTATATGACCAGTGCGCAGCAATACCTTTTTCTGCAATAATCTCCATTCCTTTTGTTTGGATTTGAACTTCAATAGGGATTGCATCTAAGGCAAGCAAAGTTGTGTGAAGTGCTTGATAGCCGTTTGATTTGGGGATTGCAACATAATCCTTAAATCTTTGCTCAATTGGCTTATAAAAATTATGAATAATCCCTAAGGATCGATAACAATCATCAGCTGAATTAACAATTATTCTAAATGCATATACATCTAAAATCTCAGAGAATGGTTTATGTTTGCTTTTGATTTTTCTATAAATACTGTATAAATTTTTCTCTCTACCCTGAACTGTGCTTAACACTCCATTTTCTTTAAGGTGGCTCTTAAGGTCTTTTCTGATCTGATATATTATCTTCTTTCTTCCTCCGCTAGCTCTTTTGATGGCCGACTTAAGCATTTTTGCTCTTAAAGGGTGAAGACATTTAAAAGCTCTGTCCTCTAATTCTGCTCTAACATCCTGCATTCCAATCCTAAGAGCCAATGGTCCATATATCTCTAGAGTTTCCTTGCAAATATAGATCTGTTTATGACGAGGCAAATAAGAAATTGTTCTCATGTTATGAAGCCTATCGCATAACTTTACAACTATAACTCTTACATCATTTGCCATGGCAAGTGCCATTTTTTGGAAATTATTTGCGTTCCTCTCAGCCTTATCTTCTAGATCTATCTTTCCTAGCTTGCTGACTCCATCAACTATATTTGCAATATCTTTATTAAATAATCTTTCTAAATTACTTTTCTGAACATCACAATCTTCTAGGACATCATGCATAAAGCCTGCACAAATTGAATCAACATCCATTCCCAGCTCTAATAAAACTTTTGCAACAGCTGTTGGATGAGTAATGTAGTCATTACCATCCTTTCTTTTTTGTCCTTGATGAGCATCATCAGCAAATGTATAAGCCTTTCGAATTAATCGAATCTCTTTATCATTTAGATATTGTTTTGCTTCTAGATAGAAGTCTTTAGGAAACCTTAATAAATCTTTTTTATAATTTTGGCTTATAAGATTATGTGGGAGAACTTTGTCACTCAAAATAGTTCTCCTTTATATATTACCCAACTATTTGAGAGTCCTTTTGATCAGATACTGCAAATTCATCTAATAAGACATCCTCTTCTAATGTCTTATCTAAAGTTTCTCTATCAATTAAGCCTTCTTCAATTTCTCTTAAGGCCACAATTGTTGATTTATCATTATCCCATTCAACCATAGGTTCTCTGCTTGTTGTTGATAATTGTCTTGCTCTTCCAGCAGCAAGTAAGATCAATTCAAACCTACTTGGTACTTGCTCAAGACAACGTTCTACTGTAATTCTTGCCATAATTTTCTCCTGGGGAGCGTATTCTAAAGCTTTTATGCCTAATTAGACAATAAATCTTCTAAAATTTTTGAAATATGCACGGCCTCTTCATTTTGAATATTTCTGTTAACTATTAAATTGTATAGCTGATCTGCAGCCATATCAAAATTATCATTTAAAATCTTATGATTGTATGCATTTGCGCCCTTTAATTCAGTAATAGCATTCTTTAAACGCTCTTCTATAACCTCTTCTGAGTCTTGATTCCTATTTAAGAGTCTTTCTTTAAGCTCATTAATGCTTGGGGGTATTATAAAAATAGAAGTATTCTTAATACCCTCATCTCTAATTTGATTAAAACCTTGAACATCAATATCTAAAATAATATTAATTCCAGAAATTAATTTTGATTCTACGTAATCATGGAGAGTCCCGTATCTATTGCCATGAACTGTCGCGCTTTCTAAAAACGCATTGTCTTCATATAATTTTTGAAATTCTTCATTCGAAATAAAGAAATAATCCTGCCCTTCTATATCCTGAGATCTTGGGGGGCGAGTCGTTGCTGAAACAGACAATTCAACTAAGAATCCAGCATTCTTAGCCCTTGTTATTACTTCGTGGATTAATGAAGATTTTCCTGCCCCTGAGGGCGCAGAAATAACGAATAATTCTCCTTTATCTTTATTACTCAAGATTTTGTGCCTGTTCACGCATTTCCTCTACAGCTAACTTCATATCTAAAGCCATGCCTTTAAGAGAGGGTCTATCTATCTTAACTGCTAGGGTATTTGTCTCTCTAAAAAGTTCCTGCAAAATAAAATCAACTTTTTTGCCTTTGGTTTTCTTTAATGATAGCTCCTTTTTCATCGATTCTATATGAAAAGTTATTCTTTCAAGCTCTTCAGCAACATCATATTTTAATATAAGCATTGCTGCTTCTTGGCTTAATTTGTCTGCATCTAGCTCAAGCTTTAGTTGTTTCACCTTAGAGCTTAATAAACTCATTCTTTTTTTGTTGATAACTGGTATTTGTTTTTGTAATTTATTTATTGAATCATTAATTGTTTTTATTTTTTTATTAAAAACCTTTTGTATTTTTATACCCTCTCTTGATTTATCTTTCATAAATTCTTCTAAAGCTTCTAAAAAAGTTTTTTTAATAACACTTTCTGGAATTTTATTCTTTTCATTGGTTTCAAAAATCCCCGGGAAATTCTTAATATCTGATAAAGAGATATTTTGAGCATTGACGATAGTTAACTGACTTAAAATCTTCTTTAGATTTAAAAGAGACTCTTTATTGACTGAATATGAGTAAGCTTGCGATAGATTGTATTTAAACCTTATATCTATGGCGCCTCTTTCTACACGTTTTTTTAGAGTATTCCTTATAAAGGAATCTAATTTATTATTGATATCATTTGGTTTTATAGAAAGTTCTAGAAATCTATGATTGACTGACTTGATTTCACATACTACCTCACAAGAATCATCCTGATGCTTTGATGTTGCATATCCTGTCATACTAAGTGGCATAACTACATTGTATTTTTTCTTATAAAGAAGTTCTATAAAATTTAAGATTTAAATTTAAAGCCAAGTTTCCTTATTTTTTGACTAGATATTTCTTTGGCTTGGGTATCAGGACAAATAAAATAATCATTAAAATTATAATCAGGAAATTTATCTTTGAACAAATCTTCATATTTTATAAATTCAGCGGAACAATTAATCAAATCATTTTCTAAAGATAATCCTTTTTCCAGAGCAAAATCTATAATTTGTATACATTCATCTCTATGCAGCCTATTAACATAACTGGATCTAAGTTTTATTTTCTTGGGATTGGTATTCTTGATAGATTCCTCCATCCATCTTGGAGCTCCTTCATATAAACCGCTCAATCTCAATATTAATGACCTTTCTTGAAAATTAGAATGGAGTAATTTCTCATATTCTAAAATTACAGAACCACGAAAGTTAGAGGGCTTTGGTTCAATTTCTTCAGTTAACATGCCTGTTTGGTTATCTCCATAAACACTTGTTGAAGATATTCCTATAAAAGATTTAAACTTTATATGCTGTATTGATCTAATAATTAGATCTAAAGACTCTATAAAACCTGACCTATAACCCTCTTCATTGAATTCACTGGGGGTTGGGAAAAATATAATTGAATCAAAAGTATCTTCTTCCAGAATAAACTCTTTATTTAGGGTCCAGTCCCATTGGATTAAATTTGATCCTTTGTATTTATTGGGAGAACGAGTTAAACCGCAAACATAATAATCTTTTCTTATTAAATGTCTTTCTAGCCTCTCAGCAAGGTCTCCGAATCCTATAATTAAAATACTCTTTTTCATAATTTGATTTAACAAATGCCTATATTAAAAGTAATATCAAGTTGTGGCTAATCTTGATTTAGAAAATATTTCCGGTGTTGGGCCCTCAATTAAAAATAAACTCAATGGTATTGGTATTTTTAATAGTAGGGACCTGTGCTTTCATCTGCCCATTAATTACCAAGATAGAACCAGGGTTAAAGACTTAGCTGGTTCTCAAGTTGGTGATGAAATATTTATTGAGTGTAAAGTTGTTAGCTGCCAAATCCTATATAAACCAAGAAAGATGATGATTATTAAGGCTGCAGATAAAAGCAGATCTATTCTTATAAGATTCTTCTATTTCAACCCTGGGCAGGCTAAACAGTTTAAAGCAAATAATGTAATTAGATTATACGGCATCCTAAGGTTAGGAAGATATGGATTAGAAATGATACACCCCGAATATCAAATGGTTGAAAACGAAGATACCCCTACTGAAAATCATTTAACTGCGGTCTATAGAGCAACAAAAGGTTTAAGCCAAAATCAATTAAGAAAGTTTATTGGTGCAGCAGTAGAAGCATACAAAGACTCTAGTGAGGAAATTGATTTACAAAAATATGGATTAAGTTCTGAGCTTTCTTTAATACAAGCTCTTAGAAATATTCACTTCCCAACAAAAGATATAGCAATAGAAAATATTATGCCTGGAGGGCAGCATCCAGCCAGACAAAGATTGGTTAAAGAAGAAATGATAGCTTTCCAGTTAGGAATGGCTTCTCTAAAAGATAGACAGGCTCATTTAAAAGCGCCGCCTTTAGAAAAACAAGAAGATTGGTATAAAAGTGTTTTAAATAATTTCCCACATGCGCTAACAGGTGCTCAAGAAAAAGTTGTTAATGAAATACAAAAGGATATTTCTAATCATGTACCAATGATGAGGCTTGTCCAAGGTGATGTAGGCTCAGGAAAGACCATAGTTGCTGCTATAGCAGCAGCTCAATCTATTGATAACAATGTTCAAGTAGCTTTTATGGCGCCAACAACATTGCTTGCTGAGCAACATTATTTAAATCTTAAAGATTATTTTCCAGATTATGAAGATTCATTAGCTTTATTAACAAGTGCTACAAAAGCAAAAGATAAAGAAAGAATTAAAAAAGCCTTATTATCTGGCTCAATTAAATTAGTGATAGGGACCCATGCTTTATTCCAAGACGATATAAGTTTTTCCTTATTGGGCTTAATTATTATTGATGAGCAGCATAGATTCGGAGTAAACCAAAGATTGTCTTTAAGATCAAAAAATACTGAGGCTTCATTTGCGCCTCACCAATTGACTTTAACTGCAACTCCGATTCCAAGAACAATGGCTATGAGTGTATATGCAAATATGAGTATTTCAGTTATAGATGAACTGCCTCCTGGCAGACTTCCTATCAAAACCACTGCTTTGAGCATGAATAAGAAAGATGAGCTGATTTCAAGAATTGGAAAAGCTTGTATGGCAGGGAGTCAGGTTTATTGGGTTTGTGCCCTTATAGAAGAATCAGAGATGATGAATGCCAATCCTATAGAAGAAACCTTTGATCAGATTAAGAACCAAATACCCTCAATAAAAACTAATTTCTTGCACGGAAAAATGAAAGCGGAAGATAAATTAAATACAGTGAATGCATTTAAAAGAGGAGAAACTGAAATTTTAATATCTACAACAGTTATTGAGGTGGGTGTAGATGTTCCAAGTGCTGACATAATGATCATCGAAAATGCTGAACGTTTTGGACTGGCTCAGCTTCATCAATTAAGAGGAAGAATAGGAAGGGGTACAAAACAAAGTCATTGCATATTGCTTCACAATGATTTCATTGGAGACATTGCTAAACAAAGAATTGAAATATTAAAAGAGTCTTCAGATGGTTTTTATATTGCTGAAAAAGATTTATTAATAAGAGGTCCAGGGGAAATAATGGGGTCGCAGCAAACTGGTGTTATTCCTTTTAAATATACAGATCTTATGAGAGACAGCGATTATTTAGAAGAAACAAAATTGATTGCTGAAAAAATCTACAGCACAGATAAAGAGAATTCTAAGAAATTGATCCAGAGATGGTTATCTGGATCAATTGAATTTGCTGATGCTTAAAAAAAGATTCCGTTTGGTTCTAGCAGTTTTGAAATAACCAAACTTACCATAGCCATAACATTAATAAGAATGTTCATAGATGGGCCAGAAGTATCTTTAAACGGATCCCCCACTGTATCGCCAACAACAGCTGCAGCATGAGTGTCAGAACCTTTACCACCAAGATTCCCCTTTTCTACATACTTTTTAGCATTATCCCAAGCTCCGCCTGCATTGGCCATAAATAAAGCTAAAGCTACGCAGCCTAATAAGCCTCCAGCCAACATTCCTCCTAAAGCAATTGCACCCAGCCCAAAACCAACTAGGGGCGGCATAACAACAGCTATAACACCTGGGAGCATCATCTTTTTAAGAGCTGCTGTAGTTGCAATCTCGACACATTTTTCAGAATCTGGATCAGCATTGCCTTCCATTAATCCTGATATTTCTTTAAATTGCCTTCTGATTTCATTTATCATTTCAAATGCTGCATCGCCAACTGCTGTCATGGTAATAGAAGATATTAAAAATGGTATACAAATACCTATAAACATACCAACAAGAACCATTGGATCAGTTAATGAAAGTGCAAAAGCATCCCCCCACCTGTCACTGACTTGAGCTGAATAAGCAGAAATAATAGCTAATGCTGCTAAAGCGGCAGCACCAATTGCGAAACCTTTTCCTATTGCCGCAGTTGTATTTCCTAATTCATCTAACGAATCAGTAATATCTCTAACTTCCTTACCCATTCCAGACATCTCAGCTATACCGCCAGCATTATCTGCAACTGGACCATATGCATCTATTGCCATAGTTATCCCAACTGTTGATAGCATTCCAACTGCAGCTATACCAACGCCGTAAACGCCAACTATTCCTGCATTCCCAGCTAGTGAAGTAGAAATCATAATAATGGTTGCTAGAACCAGAATTGGAATTACTACTGATTGCATCCCAACAGCAAGTCCTGAAATCATAACAGTGGCCGAACCTGTCTCTCCAGATTCTGCAATTTTCTTGACTGGAGATCCTCCAGTGTAATATTCAGTTATTAAACCAATAATAACTCCCCCGGCTGCACCAGATACAACGCACCAAAGAACTGCCATTGGAACATCATCCATATTATTAATTAAAAAATAAGCCATTATTATGAAAATAACTGGAGCAAAAAAAGTGCCTGATCTTAATGCGCTTGCAGGCTCTTTTGCTGATTGTAGTTTCACAATAAATATCCCTAGAATAGAGGCAATCAATCCTATTGCAGCAAGGGCTAAAGGAAGAGACATTAAACTTGGTGAGTTAATAGTATAAGCAATTGCTATTGAGGCAATCATAGAGCCACAATATGATTCAAATATATCAGAACCCATTCCAGCCACATCTCCAACATTATCACCTACATTGTCTGCAATAACTCCGGGGTTCCTTGGATCATCCTCAGGAATACCAGCCTCAATTTTCCCCACTAAGTCAGCTCCAACATCAGCACTTTTTGTAAAGATGCCTCCGCCAACTCTTGAAAATAATGCAACTACAGAGGCACCCATTCCAAAGCCCTCTAATGCATGAACGTGTGATCCGCCATCTGCAGCATAAAAATAAAATAAACCTCCTAAACCAATTAAGCCTAATGAAGCAACACACAAGCCCATGACAGACCCGCCATAGAAAGATACTGATAATGCTGCTGCAGCTCCATCTTGTTGAGCTGCTGTAGCTGTCCTTACATTTGCTTTAGTGGCGGCATACATTCCAATAAAACCAGCTAAAGATGAGCAAGCTGCTCCCACCACCACTGCTATTGCAGTATGAGGACCAAGCCCTGGAGTAAAATATACAATTACAACTAGAACACTAATAAAAGCTAGTAAATACTTATACTCAGTCTTCATAAAAGCTAGTGCGCCATTATGGATTTGGTCTCCAATTTTTTTAACTTTATCTTCTCCGTCTGGGTATCTCATAACCAACGCATAAACAATAAATGCTGCGATCATGCCGATTAATCCTAATACAGGTGGAAATAGTGAAACGTTCATATAAAACCCCATTTTTTAAAAATTGCATTTTAACAAAAAAAGACTAAAAAAGACTTTTTTTATTTCGATTTATCAAATACTGATTTGTCTAATAATCCTTCTGATTGAGCAACAATACAGGCTACTGTTGCATCACCAGTAACATTAACAGAAGTTCGAATCATGTCTAATATCCTGTCTACCGCAAGTATGATGCCAATTGCCTCAAGAGGCAGCCCAAATTGTTGAAGGATTATAACCAAAGTTATTGTTCCAGCAGAAGGAACTGCTGCTGCACCAATAGATGCTACAACTGCAAGTAAAATGACTTGAAGGTATTGAAGTATAGTTAGATCAATCCCTGACATTTGAGCAATAAAGACTGTCGCCATCCCCTGCATAATTGCAGTCCCATCCATGTTAATGGTCGCTCCAACTGGCACAACAAAAGATGAAATATTCTTATTAACCCCTAAATCATTTGTAACTGTTTTTAATGTAACCGGTATTGTAGCTGCACTTGATGAAGTGGAAAAAGCAAAGATAGCTGTTTCTCTCATCTTTTTAAAAAAGATTACAGGGCTTAAATTTGTAAAGATTTTTAAAAAGATTGAATATGTTATGAAGGCATGAAAAATAAGGACTGTAATAAGCAATACTACATACATGAAAGCTTCTTGAAAAATATCAAGCCCGTCAGTTATTACAAACTTACCAATTAAACAAAAGACTCCAATTGGAGCAAAAGCCATAACCATTAAAACAAGCTGCATAAAAACAGTATTAAGTTTTTCAAATGATTCACTTAGATTATTGGTTAAATGGTTTGTCTTGTTCAGAGCTAGCCCAAATAAGATACTAAAAAATACTACAGCAAGCATTTCATTGTGCGCCATAGCTTCAATGATATTGGATGGGAAAATATCTAAAATTGTGGAATAAACAGTTTGGCCTTCTGGCAATTTATCTGGAGCAGCAATGTCTGATGAATAACCGGCTCCAGGTTTAAAAATTGATGCTACTATCAAAGATATAGTTACTGCTATTGCAGTGGTTCCAAGATAAAGGCTAATCGTCTTAAGGGTAATATTCCCTAAGCTTTTAAGACTAGTTAAGGATGAAATGCCTGAAACTAATGAGAAAAAGATCAAAGGAACAATCAACATCTTTAGAAGATTGATAAATATTGATCCTCCAAGATTAAAAATATATACCTGAATGAAATTCTCTATAGAGCTTGGAATGAAATCAAAATAATAAGCCAATGAGCCGACAGCAAAACCAAAGAACATTCCTAGGAGAATATTTCTTGTTAAGTTTTTAGGAGTTTCTAGCATTATATTTCTATCATATCAAAATCTTCTTTACCAACCCCACATTCTGGACACATCCAATCATCAGGCACGTCTTCCCATTTTGTTCCTGGTTCAATACCATCCTCTGGCCAGCCCTCTTCTTCATCATAAATTAAGCCGCATACGATACATTCCCACTTTTTAAATTCCATAAATTAACCTTACAAAAAATTTAAAGCTCTTTGTCTAAACATAGAAAAACTTCGGCGTATAATATCAGATTTATCAATATTAATTAATGAAGCTTTCACAAAATTCATCATGGAGCTGTTTTGAAGCTATTAAAGCAGAAGTAAGCAATGATCAAATAAAATCTTGGTTGCTAGAAGAAGGCCCAATAACTAAAAGAATAAAATCTAAAGCTACTTTCAGACTTGAGCTAATTCAAGATGAATTTTCTAAGGTTAAAGATTCAGAAAAAGAATTCATAAACTCTGATGCTAAAAAAATAAAAGCTAGAGAGGTGCTTTTGTATGGTGATAACATTCCAATGGTATTTGCCAGAACAATAATTCCAAACCCGACAATAGAAAAAGGTCTTACAGATCTAGGTAAATTGGGAACTAGGCCTTTAGGAGATATTCTTTTTGAGAAAAATATTTTTACAAAAGAAGAAGTTGTATATGCATCTTTTAAAGATCAAAATCATATATATTGGGGGAGAAAAGCTAGATACTCTGTTAAAGGCTTTCCATTCTCAGTCATGGAAGTATTCTTAATAAAATAAGATGGAAAAGTTTATATCATTTATATCAATCACTAGGTTAGATAAACCCATTGGTATTTATTTATTGCTTTATCCTTCCTTGATTGCATTTTTATTTGCAACAAACAATTTATTAGATTCTGCTGATTTGTATTCTCTAGAAGTCCAAGAATTATTATTAAATTCACTGGTTATTATTATTCTTGGCTGTATTTTAGTTAGGTCAGCTGGTTGTGTTATTAATGATATTTTTGATTATAAGTTTGATAAGAGAGTTAACAGAACAAAAGGCAGGCCTATAGCAAATGGATCTTTATCTTTATTAGCGGCATGGATAATTTTTATTACCCTTGGCATTCTTTCGATCTTGCTTTTGACCCAAACAAATCCTCGAACTATCCTAATTGGCTGCATAACAGCCCTTTTAATAATTATCTACCCTCTTACTAAAAGATTTATATTGGGACCCCAATTCTTCTTAGCTATAACTTTTGGAGGGTGTATTCCAATTGTTTTTTCTATGCTTGGGCAGATTCATAATAGTGAAGTGATCTTATTGTATATAGCTAATGCTGCTTGGATTATTTCTTATGATACTTTTTATGCAATGGGTGATGCTGAGGACGATATAAAAATTGGCATAAATTCAACTCCATTATGGTGGAAAGATAATACGATATTTCTTATTAAAATATTTCAGTTAATTTTTATAAGTACTCTATTAATTTTAGGGCTCTTAGAATCATTTTCTTTCATATGGTTTGTTGGAGTAATTTCTCTTCTTTTATTTTTCTACTACCAGCATGCCTTGGCTAAAAAGGAAAAATTTCTTGAAGCATTCAAGAATAATAATTACGTAGGTTTAAGCTTATTATTAATTCTTTTAATTGAATTAAATTTAGATAAATTAATATCTTAATGAGTTCTCTGATTATTAGGAATTCAATTAAAGACATATCTGAAGATGATTTTTTAAAAATTAATAAAAGGGCGAATTCGCCCTTCTCACAATACAACTACCTTCATGCATTAGAGGCTAGCAAATCTGTTTCTCCAGAATCTGGTTGGGAGCCACATCATTTCTTAAAAGAGAATGACGGAAAATTAATTGGATTTATGCCGGTATATAAAAAATATAATAGCAATGGTGAGTTTGTCTTTGATTATTCGTGGTCCCATGCTCTTCAGCAGGCTGGAAGAAGCTATTATCCAAAGCTTTTAACTGCAATCCCCTATACACCCTGTAAAGGAGAAAGATTATTAGGTAATAACAATGTTAAAGATGAGCTTGTGAACGATATAAAAGACTATATGGCCAATAAAGCAATAGAAAGTTGGCATATCCTTTTCCCAGATAAGAAAACTAAGTCTCTATTAAGGGATCATGGATTAATTGAAAGATTTGGGTGTCGGTTTGTATGGAAAAACAGAAGCTACAAAGATTTTAATGACTTTTTAAATATATTTACATCTAGACAAAGAAAAACTATCAGAGCTGAAAGAAGAAAAATCCTGCAATCAGATATAACTTTTAAAATCGTTGAACAAGATTCAATATCTAGAGATGATTGGGATATCTTTTATAGCTTGTATTGCCAAACTTATATAGATAGATGGCAAAGACCATATTTAACTAGATCATTTTTTGATCTTCTTTTATCAGGCAAGAAAACAAGCCAGCCTGTCCTATTCTTTGCTATTCAAGATAATGAAGTCATTGGCAGTTCTTTATGTTTTAAGAATAGTAATACTTTATATGGTCGTCATTGGGGTAGTTCCAAGAATATTGATTGTCTCCATTTTGAAACATGCTACTACCAAGGAATTGAATATTGTATTAAAAACAACCTTGATTACTTCGATCCTGGAGTTCAAGGAGAGCATAAAATAAGAAGGGGATTTGAGCCTGAGCTTTCCTCATCATTTCATTATTTATTAAAGAAAGATTTGCGAAACGCTATAAATGAATTTTGTTTAAAAGAAAAATATGGAATCTTAGAATATAAAGATTCTTGTGATAAATATACACCTATAAAGAAAGAATATAGAATTTAGTTATGAGAAATAAACTTCCAAAAACATCGCATCATATTAGTATCTGTGAAGCTAATTTCCTAAGACTGTCTAGGATATTAATGCGCTTTGAGAAGGACCACTATTTTTTTGAATCAGTTGTCAATAATAACAATTATCAGCATGTGTCATTCTTAGTGCTTGATAGGACGAAACACACTATTTGCATAGAAGCTAAATCTATAGACATAGATATTCCGCTTAATTCATTTACATTAAGGATTAATGTTTTTCTAGACGCTGAAATGGTTGAGGTATCTTCCTATCAAAGCGAAAAACCTTTGCCGTTCTTTTACAAAAAAACTGTGATGCAATCTAAAGATGAAAAGGAACAACAGAACAGATTTCTTACAGAATGGTTAGAAAGTATTTTTAATTCCGGCTTAGTTCCAAAAAATATAATTAAAAATATTATAAATGAGTAAAAGTATTTTCTATTTCCATGGTTTTATGTCATCAGCCGAATCATCAAAGGCTCAAGTTTTTAAGAATTTCATAGAACAAAATTATCAAAACATAAATCTAGTCATCCCAAATATCTGCGATAAATTTACTGAGGCTATCCCTCAGCTAGATGAGATGATTAGTAAAGATAAAAATATAACAAAATATTTCATGGGCAGTTCCTTGGGGGGCTTCTTTGCTAGCTATTATGCTAGCCTCCATAAAACCAAAGCAGTTGTTATTAACCCAGCAATTAATCCTTCTGAAGGATTGAAAAGCTATTTAGGTTTCAATGAAAATTATGCAAATGGGAATAAATTTGAATTAACGGGCGATGATATAGCTGCTATAAAGTCTATAGAATTAGATGAGATAAATAATCCAAGAGAGACCTTGCTTTTATGCGAATCTGGCGATGAAGTCCTAAATTATATTAATGCTATTGAGTTTTATAAAGGCAGTTTCGTAAATATTAATTTTGGTGGGGATCATTCATACAGCTGTTTCTCTGAAAAACTTGGAACAATTTCAGAATTTTTAGAACTATAGTATTTGCACTTATTTAGTGCATTATTTATAATTTGCACAATTACTTAACTTAAAAATGCACAGATTTAGTACTTTTATATTAAATAATATGGCATGATTATTGCATATATATAATAAGTAGTGCTTAATTAATTTTTTAAGGAGATAAAATGGCAGAATATAAAACTTATGAATATATATGGCTAGATGGCTATCAGCCTGAACCTTCTATGCGAAGTAAGGTTAAGGCCACGGATAGTGACACACCCCCAGAATGGTCTTTTGATGGATCATCCACGCAGCAAGCTGAGGGTGGAAGTTCAGATTGTTTACTAATCCCTGTTGAAACTTATGCAAATCCAAATGGTCATGATCTAGTAATGACACAAGTTCAAGATGCTTCTAGAGCTACACACCCTTCTAATTTTAGGGCCGCTGCAGATGCTGTAGTAACTGACGAGTGGTGGTTTGGCTTTGAGCAAGAATTTTTCTTTACTGATCCAGAGACTGGAGATCCGTTGGGTTGGGAAAATGGAGAACCTGCTCCCCAAGGAGATTATTATTGTGGTGTTGGTGCTGGAAATGTCGTTGGCAGAGAAATTTCTGACGTTCATCTTCAAGCCTGTCTTGATTTAGGTATAACTCTAACAGGAACAAATGCTGAAGTTGCTCTTGGTCAATGGGAATACCAATGCCTTGGAAAAGGAATTAAAGCAGCTGATGATTTGTGGGTAAGCAGATACTTGTTATACAAAATTGCTGAAGAGTTTGGAGTTGGAGTAAATATTCATCCAAAACCCAAAACTGGTGACTGGAATGGTTCTGGAATGCACACAAACTTTTCAAATGAAGAGATGAGAAGCAATGGAACCGAAGAGTTATTTTCATTAATGTGTGACAAATTAGGTGCTGCTCATAAAGAAGGGATTGCAGCTTATGGCTCAGATAACGACATGAGACTAACCGGGCTTCACGAAACTCAAAGCATTGATCAATTCTCTTATGGAGTTAGTGATAGAGGAGCTAGTATTCGAATACCAGTTTATACAGTTGAACATAATTGGAATGGCTACCTAGAAGACAGAAGGCCTGCTTCTAATGCCGATCCATATAAAATCTTGGCTCATCTAGTGGGGACATTAACAAAATAATATCTATATTTACCAACTCCTTGAAAAAGGAGTTGGTTATTTTAAATGGTTAAATTAGAAAAATTAGAAACATCTTTATTAAACCATTTAACGACTGAAATAATAGTTTTAGATGAAGATCTAAATATTTTATGGATAAATGAATCAGGTCTTACAAACGGCTGGATAAAAGATTCCAAAGAACCATCATCATATTCTAACTTCTTATCTTATGAGACAGAGAGTGAGCTAAAAAGAATAATGAATATGGCTGTAAGTGATAAGAAATCAGTAACCAAAAGAGATTTTGAACTGATTGCTAATGATGAATCTGTCCGGGAAGTGGATCTTACAGTTTCTTTCTCTACAAAAGATAAACAAATAATTGTAGAAGTTATGTGCGTTGATAACCTGAATAGAATTATAGATTCATCAAAAATACTATCCTCTCAAAAAATAGCTGCAAATCTAGCCAGAACCTTGGCTCATGAAGTAAAAAATCCATTATCAGGAATTAAAGGGAGTGCCCAAATACTAAGCTCTAAGTGGAAGGATGAGTTCTCTTCAAAATTCTTAAAGATCATTTCTGATGAAACTGAGAGATTAAATTCTATTGTAAGTAAGATTCTAACGCCGCCCAAAAAACCAAACTTTGAAAATTTTAATATTCACTCTGCATTAGAAAGAGTTCATTCGCTAGCTTTGGCAGAAGAAAATAAAAATTTTAATCTTATAAGAGATTATGACCCCAGTATTCCAGATATTCATGGAGACGAAAATTTCTTTATACATGCTATCTTAAATATTGTAAAAAATGCTATGCAGGCAATTGATATCGAAGATAAAGAGTCTTCAATAACAATATCTTCCAGGGTGGAATATAACAAACCAATAAATGGGAATGTTTTTTCAACTATATGTAATATAAAAATTATAGACAACGGGCCCGGGATTCCAGAAGACATACAAGAGCAAGTGTTCTTTCCAATGATGTCTACAAAAGAAGATGGTTCTGGTCTTGGATTATCAATTGCGCAAGATATTATTAGGATCCATGGAGGATCTATTTCTTTTTCCAGCAAACCGGGAGAAACAGTTTTTATAATCTCCTTACCTTTATCAGCTCTTGAGCTTAGAGGTGTAGCTAATGCATAAAATATGGGTAGCAGATGATGATGATGCAATCAGAATGGTCCTTGAGGAAAGTTTAAAAAGCGCTGGGTTTGATATTGATATATTTAAAGATGCTGACAGCCTGATAACTGAATTAAATAAATCACAGCCAGATCTGATTATTACAGATATAAAAATGCCAGGAACTCATGGTTATGATTTGCTCAAACATGTAAATGATAATTTTGAAGAAATCCCAGTAATTGTAATGACAGCGTTTACAGACATGCAGGCTGCAGTTGATTCCTACGGCGGAGGTGCATTTGAATATTTACCAAAACCTTTTGATCTAGATGAAGCTATTGAAATTATTCATAGAGCTCTTGAGGGCAAGCCTAAGACCAGTGGCTTAAAAGCTATATCTTCTTCAGAAATTATTGGAAATGCTTCTTCTATGCAGATTGTATTTCGAGCGATAGGAAAGTTATCTAACACTAATGCAACTGTTTTAATTGAAGGTGAGTCTGGAACCGGTAAGGAGCTTATAGCAAAGTCCTTACATAAAAATAGCCCTAGATACGACATGCCTTTTGTTGCCTTAAATATGGCAGATATACCAAAAGAGCTTGTAGAGTCAGAATTATTTGGCCATGAAAAAGGTGCTTTCACAGGAGCAGTTGAGCAAAGAATTGGAAGATTTGAGCAAGCTAATGGAGGTACATTATTTCTAGATGAAATTGGCGATATGCCATTAGAGTGCCAAACAAGACTATTAAGAGTTCTATCCAACAAAGAGTTTTATAGGGTTGGTGGAGATAAGCCAATAAAAGTAGATGTAAGAATTCTTGCAGCAACCCATCAAGATCTTCACGGTCTAGTAAGTTTATCTAAGTTTAGAGAGGACTTATTTTATAGATTGAACGTTATAAGAATAGAAGTTCCAAGATTAAAAGACCGAATAAGTGATATTAAATTATTAACAACAGCGTTTTTAAAAATGCATTCTGATTCATTGGGTGAAGAGTTAAGAGTACTTAGTAAAGAAGCTTTGGCAATTCTGGAAAGCTATGATTGGCCTGGAAATGTTAGACAGCTAGAGAATATTTGTTACTGGTTAACTCTTATGTCACCAACTCAGAATATTAAAGTTGAAGATTTACCTACTGAAATAAAAGACAATGAGCCAATTGAATTTAGTGCTTCGGCAGGATGGGAGAAAGGTCTTGAATTATGGGTAAAAGATCTAGCAAATAGCAAAGACACAAACTTATTGGAAATAGTCGGACCTAAGCTAGATAAGATACTGATACAAGCTGCACTCGAGAAAACTAATGGTAAAAAAAATGAGGCAGCGGTTTTATTGGGATGGGGCAGAAATACTCTAAGCAAAAAAATGAAAGAACTAGGAATATAATTAATCTTCTTTTAGATTAAGGGAAGTCCTTCTTGTTGCCATGTCATAATCCCGCCAGAAAGGATATTAATATTAGTATATTTATCTTTCCTAAGAGACTCGCCTATATTCCCAGACTGTCTTCCCATAGAACAGATCAAAACAATAGGCTTGTCTAAATCGGGCGGTATTTGATGGCTATAATTTTTAAAATCATCATGAGGCATATTGAGACTATTTGCTATATGCCCTTTATTAAATTCATCTGATGACCTTAAATCTATTAGCAAAGCTGAATCCTTGTTAACTAATTTTGTTAAATCTGAGCAAGAAATTTTATTACCCCCCCTATTCATTTCATACCTAGACCATAAGATAATAGTTATGAATAATGGAAAAGAGTAATACCAGTAGTCTGTTAAAAATAAACTGAATTCGAACATCTGCGTATTATCTCTTAAAATAGGTCTCTTGTGTTTAAAGGAGTTATAAATGGGCCAAAAAAGAAACTTAATCTTAGTAAGGCATGGTCAAAGTGAATGGAATAAAAAAAATCTATTTACTGGATGGAAAAATCCTGGCTTAACGCCCCTTGGCTATGAAGAAGCTGACAATGCTGGGGTTGCTATTAAAAAAACTGAAATCGTTTTTGATGTTATGTTTACCTCCGACCTAAAGAGAGCTCAGATAACAGGAACCAGTATTCTTAAGCAAATTAATCAAGAGGATCTTGTCACTATTAAGAACCAAGCATTAAATGAGCGTGATTATGGAAGTCTTTCTGGATTAAATAAAGATGATGCTAGAGAGAAGTGGGGAGAAGAGCAAGTTCATATTTGGAGAAGATCTTATGACACACCTCCGCCTAATGGTGAAAGCTTAAAAAATACTGCAGAAAGAGTTCTTCCTTATTTTAATGATTTAATAATGCCAGAAATTCTTCTAGGCAAAAACGTTTTAATTGCAGCCCATGGTAATTCTCTTAGAGCCCTGATTATGCAGCTGGATTCAATGTCAGAAGAAGATATTGTAAAACTAGAAATACCTACTGGTGCACCCATACATTATAGATTTAATGAAGATGGTTCTGTGGCATTCCGCAAAGATCTTCATGAAAAATAATTACTCAACTAAAGATATAGATTTTTCTAATGAAATAATAAATTGGTATATTTCAAGTGGCAGAGAAGACCTGCCCTGGCGAAAAAATATCTCGGGTTATAGGGTTTGGATTTCTGAAATCATGTTGCAACAAACTCAGGTTAAAACTGCTATCCCATTTTATAAAAAATTTATTAAAAAATATCCAAACTTAAAATCAATTGCGCCAGCAACAGAAGACGACATTTTAGCTTTATGGACTGGCTTAGGTTTTTATAGAAGAGCAAAAAATATATTCAAAGCAAAAGAAATTATAAAAAAAGAATATAGCAACAGATTTCCAACAAAATTTGATGAATTAATCCTTCTTCCTGGCATTGGTCAGTCTACTGCTGGAGCTATTATGTCGATCGCTTATGGGAAATCTTATCCAATCTTGGATGCAAATGTTAAAAGAGTAATATCAAGATACAAAAACATTAATCTAGAGAAAAAAGATGCTATGAAAAATCTTTGGTCATTATCTAAATCTCTAACTCCTATAAATAATATATTTGAATATACTCAGGGAATAATGGATTTGGGTGCAACAACTTGTAATGCTAGATCTCCAAACTGTAAAGAATGCCCTATTAATCAATCATGCGAAAGTGCGTTTGAAAAATTTGAAATAGGAAATAAAAATAAAAAAGAAAAATCTAAGAAGAAGATTTACTTTACGTTGGCACATTCAAAGAAATCTTTCTTGCTATTTAAGAAAAATGAGAAAACCTTTTGGGAAAGTTTGTGGGTCCCATATGATAATCAAAATCTTAAAAAATCAAATATTTTTAAAGAACCATCTAAAAGCGAAATTAAGAATTTTAATCATACCTTGTCTCATATGGATCTAGATATAACTATCGAAATTTTTGACTACAAGAGGCCGTTTAAAATCAAAACAAATCTAGAACATCGGTGGGTAAGTAAAAGCCAAATTGACAATTTTGGCCTGCCAAAACCTATAAAGACTATAATAGAGAATTATGGCTAAAAAAATATTATGCAAAAAACTCAATAAAGAATTAAATGCTTTATTGATGCCCCCTATGCCTGGACCAAAAGGTATTGAGATTATGAACTCTATATCTGAAGAAGCTTGGGAGATGTGGAAATCACATCAAACCACTTTAATAAATGAAAAGCATTTGGATATGTCTGATCCAGAAAATAGGAAATGGCTCATAGAGCAAATGGATAAATTTTTTAATAACGAAGATTATGAAAAAGCATCTGGATTTAAGGCGCTAGACTGAGATTTTGCCCCATCTTTTATATACCCTAATAAGATCACTTCGCCAATCTTACAATAAAGAAATCCTCTCTTTAGCCAGCTAACTTTGCAATCAAATTTAAAATTATTTAGTAGCCTTAAAATCATTAAATATTTTGATTTACAAAATAAAAGAAATAGAGTTTAATTTTGATACTATGACTGATAATCCAAACTCTAAATTTCCTAAAGAAGCAGATGTAGTTATTGTTGGTGTAGGCGGTATTGTTGGATCAATGCTTGCTTACTGGCTCGCAGAGCTAGGCCAGAAAAATATTGTAGGATTAGAAAAATCTACTGTTATTCCTTCAGATATAGCATCTACTGCGCATGCTTCTGATTTTGTCTACAACACAACTCATGACAAATTGGGTTGTTGGACGACTGACTTTAGTAGAAAGTTTTATGAAGAGCATGGCTTCTTCTTAAAAAAAGGCGGTCTAGAAATCTGTCGCAAAGATGATGATGGGCGTTGGGAGGAACTTAAGCGTAAGGTTGGTTCGGGTAAAGCTTTTGGAACTAATGTCAGGCTAATTTCTGCTTCTGAAGCTAAAGAAAAATTTCCTTTATTAGAAGAAGAATCTATACGAGGTGCTATGTGGGATCCAGATGCAGGTTTAGTGACGCCTCGCTCTCAGGATGTGGTGAGTTTTGCTGTAGAACACGCCAAAGATAAAGGCGCTTTAACTACATTCACTGAAACCCCTGCTTTAGACTTTGAGATTGAGAATGGAAGAGTTACTGGAGTGAAAACAGACAAAGGAACAATTAAAACTGAGAAAGTTGTACTTGCATCAGGCATTTGGGGGCCCTTAATGGGAGCAAAGGCAGGTGTCCCAGTTCCACTTATGCCGGTAGAGCACCCTTTGTTATTTTTTGGACCTCTGCCAGAAGCACAAGGTGCAGAAGATTACCTCGTTTATCCATTAATGCGTGATCAGGGTAATTCAGCCTATGTGAGAGATACAGGTAGGCTTCATGGCGGAATGCTTGAATGGGGATATTACGAAGATAAAGAGCCTCGAATGGTTGATCCTGAGGATATCGGCAACCCTGAGAAAACAATGACTTCTGATTCAATGAGATACCTGAGTCTTGAAGAGATAGCGGAACCGCTAGAAAAGGCTTTCGAAACGACACCCATACTTAATGAGTTAGGCTGGGATGAAAGGAGTTCTTTTAATGGTCTGTTATCCGTAACTCCTGATGCTGGTTCTCTAATTGGTGAAAGCCCAGAAGTTAGAGGTTTTTGGTTATGTGAAGCTGTTTGGGTTAAAGACGGTCCTGGATGTGCAAGACTGTGTGCTGAATCTATGGTTCATGGAAAAACTCAAGTGGATATGCATTCATTTGATATTGCTAGGTTTTATCCTGAACAAAAAGAAAAAGATTTTGTTAAAACTCGATCTTTTGAAAATGCTCAAACAATATATACCCCTGCTGTTCACCCCAGAGAGCCCTATATTAGCCAAAGAGAGCAATACGTAAGTCCATTTTATGCAAGAGAAAAAGAGCTTGGGGGATACTTTGATAATGAGGTTGCTGGCTGGGAGCGCGCCCTAGCTTATGAAAGTAATAAAGAGAAACTAGATAATTATTTAAAAGATATCCCAGTAAGAGAGAATGAGTGGGATCAGCGTCACGTCCCATACGAAGTTGCTAATGCAGAACATCTGGCTATGAGTGATTCGGCTGGGATGATTAATCTGTCTCACTTTCCAATTTTAGATATCAAAGGTCCTGATGCTGAGCGCATGTTGGAATACCTTTCTGTCGCAAAGGTTGGTGGAAACACTCCTGAGGGACGAATGATTTATACTAATTTCTTAGATGATGATGGCGGTGTCCATGCAGACCTTACCATCTCCCGTATGGGCTCAGATAGTTATCGAGTAGTCACCGGTGGTGCTGATGGGAACAGAGACTGGGTTACCTTGCGTAATTATCGGGACGATATGGGGCTAGATGCAGACATTAAGATACGGACTCATGACATAGCAACTTTAGGATTATGGGGCCCCAAAGCGAAAGATGCTCTGGGTCACTTTATTGATCCTAATGAAATTAGCATAGAGAATTTTCCTTTTGTTGCAGCAAAAAACCTAACTCTTAATTTATCTGGCGGAAAGAAAATCGATGTCTGGGCATCACGTATTTCCTATGTTGGTGAAAGCGGCTGGGAAATCTATTTAAATAATGATAGTGAAGAAGGTTTAGCTCTTTATGACTCATTGCTTGAAGTTGGAGTTGTGCCAGTAGGTATTGAAACATACGCCAATAGTCGACGGCTTGAAAAAAGCTTTCGACTTCAAGGGGCAGATCTAGAGACGGAATATAATGCTTGTGAAGCGGCTATTGAAAGACGTCTAGTTAAAGAAGCAGATTTCCATGGTAAAGCAGCACATCTTTCTCATCGAGAAGAAGAGCCAAGTGCAATCTTATGCACCATGACGCTTGATAGCCTGAATGTATCAGGTAACGCACGTTATCCAGTTGGCATCTCGCCAATTATTGACCCCGCTACAGGGGAAGTACCAGTTGATAGCAAGGGTCGAAGATCCTATACCACTGGTATGTCTTACTGCCCTTCAATCAAAAAATTTGTAGTGATGGGTTATCTACCAAAAGATATTGCTATACCAGGGAAGGCGTTATTAGTGGAGTACTTTAACGAAGATGGTGATGGTTTATACCCCATGACCGTCCAAATAGTTGGCAAAGGATCTCTCTATGATCCCAATAATGAAAAGGTTCGTTCTTAACTAATTAGACTTGGTGACAACGCTCTTAAACTTGCCTATAATCCAAAGTTCACTTTTGCCCAGATAGCTCAGTTGGTAGAGCAAAGGACTGAAAATCCTTGTGTCGGTGGTTCGATCCCACCTCTGGGCACCATTCTTATAAATACTACTTTAATCTAAAAATCTCAACGTACATTCTTGTATCAAATGGAACTCTGGCACTAATGACATGCAGGGTAATAAAATGAATAAATGGATTTCCAGTTATCACGGTGAATGCTGACTTACCCATTCCTACTAGGGTTTGAGTCATGATAATGTAAGTAAAGGTCGTTAAGCCTGTCTCTATAGAACTATAATCAGTACCTTGATCAAATAAACTAAACATTGAATAAAATAGGCCTCCAACAAGGATAATAGTTAACTTATTATTTGTTAGAACTGCTATGCGAGGAATAAAAATTATATGCATCATTACTATTACTGGTAACCCTGCTCCAAAAGTATTTATAAATATCCCCCATGGAATTCCTTGTGCATACTGACTTGCTGAAATCCCACCAACAAAATCTGAAGCTCCATTAACAATGGGGCCAAAGAAATCAATTGCCCAATAAACTAGAATGATCCATATATCTCTGCGCCAAGACAAAGAAGCAAATAGTTTTTTTAGAGAAAATCCTTTATTTCTTAGCCATAACATTGGAAGGATTGTGTATACAAGTGTATAAGTAATAACCCAAACCCAAACATCGAATTGTGAGTGGCTTCCTGACGAATATATGTCTGTACCAGGAAAATGAAGTCCAATATTAAAAATAATTCCTAGGATTAGTTGGGTTATAAGTAGATATAAAAAAACAAACCAAGCTTCTTTTTTTGCAGTTGATTTATTAACAGTAAAGTTTTCTTCCCAATCTATATTATTACGATCTCTTGTAAGATAAAGAAGCAAAAAGACAGCTAATAGAACTACTGGTATATAGATTGTAAGTAGGCTAATAAGGCCATCTTCAGCTATTGGTGAAACATTAAAATTCCAAGAAGTAAAAATAAAGTAAAAAACAGTAGCGATAATCCAGATGCTGATACCAGATATGAAGACTTTATCCTTGAAATAATTATTTATATGCATATATTTTTGATATTTTAGCCTATAAGATAGACATATTCTGATATAATGTCAATATGATTGACAATAATTCACATAAAAACTTCCTTGAAACCAATCTCTTGAGATTATTACTAGAAACGTCTGAATGGATGGAATCAGAAATGCTAAAATTAAATCAAAATTCAGAATATCGAGGCACTATTGCTGAAATAAAATTATTCAATGCGCTGAGAGGTCAAGAAAAATCTATTTCGGAGCTAGCAAGAATTCTTGGAATTTCTAGACAAGCCGTCCATAAAACTATTCATAAACTTAAAGATAAAGGGTATTTAGAATTAAGAACCAGCAAAGATAATAAGAAAGATAAGAAAGTAATAATTACTGATAGCGGTCAAGCGATAAGAAAAGAAGGAGCTGAGTATCTAATTGAAATTGAAAAAAAGGTATCTTGGAATATTGGTGAAAGAAACTTGATTTACTTAAAAGAAATATTATTTGAACATGTTAAAAATATTCAAACCGGATAAAAGTTGAAGAACATCCCAATAAATCTAATAATAAGATATGAAAGACCGCGTAAATTTATACCCTGAGATTCAACCATATGACTCAGGGTTTATGGATGTCGATGAGCATCAAGTCTATTACGAGCAATGCGGAAACCCAGATGGTAAGCCTGCTGTATTTCTTCATGGCGGTCCTGGCGGTGGTGGAAGTGAAAAAGTAAGAAGATTCTTTGATCCAGATATATATAGGATAGTTATCTTTGATCAAAGGGGTTGTGGAAGGAGTAAACCCCATGGTTGTTTAACCAATAATACAACTTGGGATTTAGTTTCAGATATTGAGAGCTTAAAAAATAAACTGAGTATAGATAAGTGGTTAGTATTTGGGGGTTCATGGGGCAGCACTCTTTCTCTAGCCTATGCACAAACTCACCCCGACTCAGTTAGTGAAATAGTCTTAAGGGGTATATTCTTATTAAGAAAAGAAGAATTGCATTGGTTTTATCAAGACGGTGCTAGCAAAATATTCCCTGAAGATTGGAATGGTTTTTTAGAAATTATAGATAAAAATCAGCGTGATGATTTAATGACAGCTTATCATAATATATTTACAAGCGATGATGAGGAAAGACGACTTAAAGCCGCAGTAGCATGGTCAAAATGGGAAGCTGCAACGAGCACTCTCATCCAAAAAAACGAGCTAATTGAAGAGTTTTCTGACTCTAAATTTGCTTTAGCTTTTGCTTTAATTGAGAATCATTATTTTATAAATAAGGGTTGGTTTGAAGAAGAGAATCAGCTAATTAATAACATTGATATTATTCGTTCTATCCCAAGCGTAATTGTTCAAGGTAGATATGATGTAGTTTGTCCTATGAGAACTGCCATGGAGCTTTCGGAAGCTTGGCCAGAAGCCGAAATGATTGTAGCGCCCTCTTCTGGACATTCTGCATTTGAAGAAGAAATAACAGATGCACTAATAAGGGCAACCGATAAATTTGGAAGTAATTCTTAGTTTTAACTTGAACTTAATTCTTAGGGCCCCAAGTATATAAATAACTAATTAATAAATAATCTAGGAGAAATGATGACAAAAGAAACATCAAGAGAAATAAGATCAGAAGTTACAAGTGATGGAAAAATTAATATTTCAATTGCTGCTGTAGACAAACCAATACCTAATGATGATGAGGTTTTAATAAGAGTAGAAGCTGCTCCTATCAACCCATCGGATCTTGCGCTTTTGATTGGTTTTGCTTCTGATGTATCAACCCTAAAGGTTTCTGGAACAGGGGATGATACTGTAGCAACAATGAATATATATGAGGGCTTGATGAAAGCTATGACTCCAAGACTTGATCAATCAATGCAGGTTGGAAATGAGGGTGGAGGAATTGTTGAAGATGCTGGAGCAAATGCAAAAGATTTAATAGGGAAAACTGTTGGTGTAGCTGGTGGTGCAATGTATTCAGAATATAGATGTGTTCCTGCAATGAATTGTTTGGTGATGGAAGATGGGGTATCTCCCAGAGAAGCGGCTTCTTCTTTTGTAAACCCCTTAACAGCTTTGGGATTCATAGAAACCATGAAATTAGAAAATCATAAAGCAATCGTACATACAGCTGCAGCCTCGAATTTAGGGCAAATGCTTGTAAAGATCTGTAAAGATGACGGGGTTCCACTTGTCAATATTGTCCGTAAAGATGAGCATGTTGAATTATTAAAAAACCTTGGTGCTGAGCATGTTTGTAATTCAAGTTCGCCTGATTTTATGGATTCTCTTGTGGAAGCTATTGTGGCAACAGGTGCTACTCTTGGTTTTGATGCAACCGGCGGAGGTAATGAAGGTAAATTAGCTGGTCAGATATTATCTGCAATGGAAATTGCTGCAAATAAAACTTCAAAAGAATATAGTCGTTATGGGTCTGATACTTATAAGCAAGTATACATCTATGGCGGATTAGACCCTTCTCCAACAATCTTAACGCGATCTTACGGAATGTCATGGGGCCTTGGTGGCTGGCTCTTAACTCCTATGATAGGAAGAATAGGAATGGAAAAATTTCAAGCAATGCGCGAAAGGGTTGCAAAAGAAATAAAGACTACTTTTGCTAGTAATTACACCGAAGAGGTCTCATTTGAAGAAATGTTACAACCCGAAGCTATTCTTAATTATGGCAAACAAGCTACTGGGTCTAAATTCTTGGTGAATCCGCATAAATAAAAATAATTCTCTTGTTATATGGGCTTTAAATTAAAAAGAGTTTAGGATAATGAGAGAATGTTTATATTATTTATATCGGTATTATTTGTTAGCTTAGTCTACCTAGCTTTAGCTTTCTTAATAAACAAAGATAATGCTCGCTATCTTTTAGCAGGCTATAACACCATGGGTGAAGAAGAAAGAAAGAGATTTCCTATAGATAACTACCTTATTTTCTTTAAGAAATTCTTTTATAGAATGGCTATATTTACTTTTATATCATCTATTATTTTGTATCTCTCTTTTGAGGAAGAGATGGTGATAATGTTATGGGCAATCTTCCAGATTGTTCCTTATTTTTATTTTATCTATAAAAGCTTGAAGTATTAAAATGATTACTGACCTTATGCTATATACCTATGGGATACCAATAGTGGTTAGCATGATAATAATAGAAACCGTTTACTCAGAAGTCCATGACCTCTCTGTTTATAAATTAAACGATACAATGGCTGGGCTTGGTCTTTTATTGGGCAATATCCTTGTTAACCTTGCAACCAAGGGTTCTATCTTATTTTTCTATTTCTATTTGTATGATTTTAGAATCTTTACTATTAACGATATATTCTCATCTGCTGCTGTTTGGGTGCTAACTTTTGTGGCAATAGATTTTGTCTTTTATTGGTACCACAGATTCTCACATAGAGTTAGATTTATGTGGGCCGTTCATATGAATCATCATTCAAGCGAAGAGATGAATTTTACTGTGGCTCTTCGCCAGGCTTGGTTTGGACCAATAACGAAGGTCCCCTTCTTCTTTGTGCTGCCACTGATAGGTTTTGATCCATTGGTAACGGCTCTGGCCGGCGCTGCTGCTACATTATGGGGAGTTACGGGTCATACCCAGATCATTAAAACTCTTGGCCCATTAGAATATATTTTTGTAACGCCCTCTTCTCACAGAGTCCATCATGGATCGAATCCAGAATATATAGATAAGAATTATGGAAATATGTTCATTGTGTGGGATCGTATTTTTGGAACATTTGCTAAAGAAAAAAATAAAGTTATTTATGGTATAACTGAAAATGTAAAAACTTTTAATCCTATTAAGATAACATTTATGAATTGGTTAAAAATGTATCAAGACTACAAAAATTCAAATTCTTTAAGCGATAAAGTACATTCCTTTTTTGGGCCTCCTGAGTGGAATCTCGATAAAAATATAGAATAAGAGTTTAAAAAGTACTATTTAAATAACATAGTGTAAAATTGAGGCAGGAAAAATAGTATGAATGATGAAAAAAAAGAGCTTTTAAATGATCTAAAGATTGATCGATCTTCGGATAATGTTTCTGATGGTGGCTCAATAAATAAAATAATAGTTCTTATTACTATTCTTTTAGTAGTTGGTTTTTTAGCTTTCCAATTCATACAAAATGAAGAGCTCGTAGAAGTAGATTCTTACAAAACTAAGTCAGCTATGCAATCAAATAACTCTTCTGCAAGCGTATTAGATGCTTCGGGCTATGTTACAGCAAGAAGACAAGCTACGGTCTCATCTAAAATAACAGGAAAAGTCTTAGAGGTTTATATTGAAGAAGGAATGTTTGTTGAAAAGGGGCAAGTTCTTGCTCAATTAGATGATAGTACAGTTCAAGCTGAGCTTAATTTTGCTAAAACGCAATTAAAAGAAGCTAAAAGAGTTTTCGCTAGAACTATGGAGTTGAGAAAAGATAATCTAGCAAGCCAGGCGTCTGTAGATGCAGCTGAATCTCAAGTAGAAGGATTGCAAGCAAGATTAGATATTAGCTCACAAACCGTTTCGGATATGAAAATCAGGGCTCCATTTTCTGGAGTTATTATTAATAAAGCTGCTCAACCGGGAGAAATGATATCTCCTGTTTCAGCTGGCGGCGGTTTTACTAGAACAGGTATCGGTACTATTGTTGATATGAGCTCACTTGAGGTAGAGGTTGATGTAAATGAGTCATATATCAATAGGGTTCAGCCTGGTCAGCCTGCAACAACCAATCTAAATGCTTACCCAAACTGGGATATTGCTTCTGAAGTTATTGCAATTATCCCCACCGCTGATAGAAATAAGGCTACAGTTAAAGTAAGAATTAAATTATTAGAAAGAGATCAAAGGGTGCTTCCTGATATGGGGGCTAAAGTTTCTTTTCTGAAAGAAGAAGCTCCAAATACCTCAAATAAAGTCAGTGGAGTTATGGTGCCAATAGCCTCAATTAAAAAAGAAGGCGGATCATCATATGTTTTTGTAATCAAAAATGGGTTTTTAATTAAAACCAAAGTTGAAGTTGCTGATAAGTCATCAAATTATGCAAGAATATCAAAAGGTATTGAGGAGGGAGATTACGTAGTTAATGACCCTGATGCAGAATTAAAAGATGGCCAAGAAGTATTAATAAAATAGGAATTGTTATGTCAGAAATATTAGTGGATGTTAAGAATCTCTCAAAAGAATACAAACGAGGCGGCGAAACGCTTGTTGTTTTAAAAGATTTGAATTTAGAAATACCTAAAGAAGATTTTTTAGCTCTCATGGGGCCTTCTGGCTCTGGTAAATCTACCTTATTAAATCTTATTGGTGGATTAGACACGCCCTCAAGTGGATCAGTATCAATTAATGGAGAAAGAATTGATCAAATGAACTCAAAACAGTTAAGTAACTGGCGAGCTAGCAATGTTGGATTTATTTTTCAATTCTACAACTTATTACCTGTGCTAACTGCGCAAAAAAATATTGAGCTCCCTCTCCTATTAACTAATTTATCTAGCTCTCAAAGGAAACAACATGTTGAGACTGCTTTGAATATTGTGGGTTTATCAGATAGATCTGGGCATAAACCAAGCGAACTTTCTGGAGGGCAGCAACAAAGAGTAGCTATTGCTAGAGCTTTGGTGTCTGACCCTGATATTTTAGTTTGTGATGAGCCTACTGGAGATTTAGACAGAGATACAGCAACAGAAATTCTTAACCTTCTAAAAAGCTTAAATCAAGATCATGGCAAAACTATATTAATGGTAACTCATGATCCTGCTGCTGCAGATTCTGCTAAAAGATCTCTTCATCTAGATAAGGGTAAATTAGCTTCTTAAAGTGTATTGGATCTTAATTAAAGCAGGGATCGTAAGAAAAAAGATTAGAAGTCTTTTAACAATAATGTCAGTTATTGTTGCGTTCTTCTTATACGGATTATTGCATTCTTCAGATCCTCTTTTTGATGGGTCAGTGGGTGAAATCAATGCTGAGCGAATGCTTACTATGCCTAAGCACGACATGATGTTTGGGAGATTACCTCAGTCACATATTAATTATTTAGACTCTATTGAAAGTATCACTAATATTACTTGGATAGATATGCTTTCAATGGATATTAATTCGATGACTGAAAATATTCCCATTTTCGCAGTTGGGGGAGATTACTTTGAAGTCATGGATAGGTTTAAAGTTCCTAATGAACAAGAAGAAGCATTTTATTCAAACAGGACTGGTGCATTGGTTGGAAAAACAGCTGCGGATATTAAAGGCTGGAAGGTTGGTGATCATATTTCTATACCCACCTTTTCAGCTAAGAATGATGGATCAACAGAGTGGGAATTTGATATTGTTGGAATATATACAACTAACCCTGCTGCAGATGAGCTGGCCATCATGGTTCGTTATGAATATGTTGAGGAAGCAAGAATATTAAATAAAGGCACTGTGTCTATGATTGGATTTAATTTAGATGATCCCTCTAAAGCAGACAAAATAAGCAATTTGATCGATGAAAATTTTAAAAATTCAGCATATGCAACTTTCACAGGGAATGAAATAGCGCTATCTCAAAAAATGTTATCGGATATTGGAAATATTAAATTCATAATAACGGCTATTATCTCTGCTGTATTTTTTACATTGTTATTGGTGACAGCTAATACTATGAGTCAATCGGTAAGAGAAAGAACAAGTGATATAGCAATACTTAAAAGTTTAGGATATAAAGATTTCCAAATATTTACATCAATTTTATTAGAGAGTAATTTTATTATTCTAATTGGTGCTTTCCTTGGCTTGCTATTCACAATAATGACCGTGCCTCTTATAGATGTAGCCAGCGGAGGGCTTACGGGCGGCATTTTTAAGTTTGAAACCTATCAATTTATAAGGGGCATATTAATAGGAATATTAATGGCATCACTTGCAGGTATTTGGCCAGCATATCAGGCTTATAGACTTAAAGTAGTCGATGCTTTGGCCAAGGGGTAATTGTGAAATATTGGATAATTATTGTTGCTGCCCTAAATAGAAAAAGGTGGAGAACGGGCCTCACCATATCTTCTCTTGTAGTTGCCTTTCTTTTATTTGGTTTATTAAGATCAGTTGCAGTTGTTTTTACTGAAGACATTGATTTATCTGGAGATGATAGATTGGTTGTAGCTTCTAAATATTCAATCATTGATTCAATGCCCATATCATATTTACAAAGGATTAAAGGTATTGAGGGGGTTGATATAGTTGCTCATCAAGACTGGTTTGGCGGCACTTATATTGACCGTGCAAATTTCTTCCCTAAGTGGCCAGTACCTCCTAAAGAATTTTTAGATATTTATGAAGAATACAAAATAAGCCCCCAAGATGAAGAGGCCTTTATCAATACTAGAAATGGCATGATCGCAGGGAAAAGATTAGTAGAAAAATTTAACTGGAAAGTTGGAGATAGAATTCCAATTATTGGTGATATATATTTCTTAAAAGATGGCACTAATCTTTGGGAATTTGATTTAGTAGGAATATTTAATGATTTAGAAAATCCGGCCAATGAAGAGCAAGTTTTTCTTAATTATAAATATTTTGATGAAGCAAGGGACATGGCAAATGGTACGGTTGGTAACTTTATTGTAAAACTAGATGATAAAGAGGAAGGACCAAGGATTGCACAAGAAATAGATACTATGTTTGCTAATTCAATGGACGAGACTAAAACTTATACTGAAAAAGCCTATGCGCAAATGTTTGCTAGTCAGATTGGTGACATTGGATTAATTATGAATTCAATTTTAGCGGCTGTATTTTTTACAATTCTATTGGTAACAGGAAATACTATGAGCCAATCTATAAGAGAAAGAACTTCTGAATTAGCAGTTTTTAAAACAATAGGATTTTCAGATATTACTGTTATGTTACTAGTTTTTATCGAATCTTTAGTTATATGTCTTATTGGTGCCTTCTTGGGTTTAGGTATTACTGCAATATTAATGCCAGGACTTTCAGAAATGGTTTCTTTATCTTTGGGTCAAGTAGCATTAGATTCTTCTATAATAATTTCTGGTATTGGAATTGCTGTTATTACTGCATTTATTTCTGGCTTCCCACCCGCTCTTGGAGCAATGAGGTTGAAAGTTGTTGATGCTTTTAGGAAAAATTAATTATGAAATGGTTTAGACAAATTTTTGCTGTTACAAATATGAACTTGCTTTCTATTACCCAGCGTTTTGGATCATCATTAGTTGTTATTGTTGGGATTGCTGGCTCTGTAGCTGTTATGGTCTCATTGTTAGCAATGGCAAGTGGTCTTCAATCGACAGTTGAGGGAACTGGTGACTCTGATAGAGCTATGATCTTAAGATCTGGATCAAATTCTGAGTTAAGTAGTGTAATTTCTATTGAAGAAGCAAATGTACTTTCTAATGCTCCTGGCCTTGAGGAGTATGAAGGCAAGCCAATGATTGCATTTGAGGTTTATACAGTTGTAGATCTTATGAAAAAGGGAGCGGAAGATACATCAAACCTGCCTCTTAGGGGTGTAGATTCTATGAGCTTTGTTGTCAGGCCTGAAACAAAAATAATTAAAGGAAGAAATTTTGAGCTAGGTAGATCAGAGCTTATTGTTGGTAAGGGGGCATACGATCAATATCAAGGATTAGAAATTGGAGATGAGGTAGTTCTTAGAAACAGTGCATGGACTGTAGTAGGTGTTTTTAGCACAGATGGAGACATCCATGAATCAGAGTTATGGGCAGATGTTAAAGTTACCCAGTCAGCTTTTCAAAGAGGAGCGGCAACATCAAACGCAATTGCTAGACTTGAATCAGAATCAACTTTTGAGACTTTTGCTATATATGCAGAAAGCGATCCTAGACTTGAAGTAAAAGTAGAAAATGAATTAGCCTATTATAAAAATCAAGCTTCGGGCGTTTCTGCTGTTATAAGTAGTTTTGGTTACTTAGTTGCAGTCATTATGGCTATCGGATCGATATTTGCAGCACTAAACTCTATGTATAGCGCCGTCTCAACTAGATTGGTTGAGATTGGAACCTTAAGAGCTGTTGGCTTTAGAGGAAGCTCTATATTAGCAGCATTAATGATTGAATCAATGATGCTTGCTTTAGCTGGAGGTCTCCTAGGAGCAGGATTATCTTATATAGTCTTTAATGGCTATACGGTATCAACACTTGCTGCAGGAACATTTAGTCAAACCTCTTTTGATTTTGCGGTTACAGGAGACATAATGATACAAGGTCTCATTCTTGCTTTAGTTGTAGGGTTTTTGGGTGGATTCTTGCCTGCTCTAAGGGCTGCAAGACAAAATATAACAGATGCTCTAAGAGCGCTTTAATAAATTTTTAGAATTTTCCTCTTTGGAATCTCATTCTAATAGTAAATACTCTTATTAATGCTACGACAGTTATGATGGCTTGAGTAAATAAAGAAATATACAGAGTATTTGTCCATGACCATTGGTCAATAGTTAACCAAAGCAAAAAAGTTTGAAGGGGGAAATTAATAATAACTCCCATTATTACAATTATCATTGCTTCTCGAAAAGCAGTCCTTTCGGTTTTATTCATTTATATTTTCCTTTTATATTGATGTTTTAAACTTTAACAGCGGTGCCATATGCTACAACCTCAGATGCACCTTGAGTTATAGTTGAGGTTTGGAATCTAAAGGCAATGATTGCGTTGGCCCCTTTTGACTTTGCATCTTCAATCATTCTTCCATAAGCGTCTGTTCTTGCTCTCATAAGAAGAGTTGAATACCCCATAATTTCTCCGCCCACTATACTCTTAAGAGAGGCAAAGATATCACTTCCAACATTCCTAGATTTAACAATGCTGCCTGATACTATCCCAAGATATTCTTGAACGGGCTTGCCCTCGATTTCATTTGAAGAAACAACAATAATGTCTTGATCCATAATATTCCTCTTTTTAAGATACCAATATATCATATAAGTAATGAAAGAATTAATAGAAGCTAAATTCTCAATTGGAGATGTAATAAAACACAAATTCCTTGATTTTAGGGGCGTTATTTTTGATTTAGACCCTGAATTTAATAATACTGAAGAATGGTATCAAGCAATACCAGAAGCGATGCGGCCATCAAAAAACCAACCTTTCTATCATGTTTTAGCAGAAAATAAGGATATCTTTTATATAGCTTATGTATCCGAACAAAACCTAGTTTTAGAAAACTTAAATAAGCCAGCCAATCATCCAGACATCCCAAGCATATTCTCTCATTTTGAGGGCGGCAGCCACGTACCAGCTTCAAGAGCTAAGAATTAAATATCTATATTAAAGTGCGCAATCTGAACAGATAATGAGAATATATTCATAGCTTCTTCTAACTCTGTAGCGCTAACAAAAGTTGGTGCAAGCCTGATAACACTATCTTTAGGATCCAATCCGTATGGGTATGTTGCTCCAGCAGGAGTTATGAGAATCCCAGCCTCCTTGCATAATTCTATGACTCTTGAGGCAATAGGTTTTGCTGTTCTGTAAGTTATAAAATAACCGCCTGAGGGAGTTGAGTATGTCCCACACTCTTCAGGTATTTCTTTTAAAATTGATTGAGTTAATTCAAATTTTGGCTGGATAATTTCAGCATGCTTAGCCATATGTCTTGATATGTTATCTTTATTCTTCAGAAAATTTACATGTCGCAACTGATTAACTTTATCTGGACAGATTATCATTGAAGTTCTTATCTTCTTTAAGAGAGATAAAGTCCCCTCACCTCCAGCAAAGAAAGAAAGACCCCCTCCTCCAAAAGTTACTTTTGAAAAAGAGGTAAGAATTGCTGTTTGATTAAGTACATTGGAGTCTTTAGCTAAAGACCATATAGGGGTTTGAATTGGTGCTGAGGGAAAATCATGAATTAAATACGCATGATCAAATAAAAATATCAGATCATTTGAGTATTCTGAGCATATTTTAAATATATTAAGAAGATTTTCATCTGAGTATACATCTCCAGAAGGATTTGAATGTCTTGGAACGCATATAAAGCCGACTATATCTGAGTTTTGGGCTAAGAGTTTCTCTAAAGAATCAACATCTACACCATCCCCCATCAAAGGCACTGATAACATCTCAATTCCTAGCTCATCTAGCATCCTAAAATGTCTATCAAATCCAGGCGTTGGACAAATAAATTTGGGATTTTCTATATCCTTCCACGCTGTACCATTTATTCCATATAAATAACTGGCAAGTAATAATTGATAACTTAATAATAGGCTTGATTGCTCTGCAGCTATAGTGCTTTTAACTGGGCTATCTAAAAGAGCTGCGCCCAGCTCTCTTGCCTCAGAAATACCCCAAGGCTCTCCATAATTTCTTATATCAGATCCATCACTTGCTTTAGTTTCTACTGGTGCGCTTAATAATTCATTAGATAAGTCCAACTGATCTTTGTTGGGCTTGCCTCTTGTTATATCGATTGATAATTGCTTTTCTTTAAGCGAATTAAACCTTGTTATAATTTCTTGGTGCATAATATAAGTGACATTTTATACTAACATCATGATTAATTACCTAATATTAATATCTTTAATTTCTATTTTGGCAATCTTAATCTATCTATTATTCAGCATTAAAAATAAAGAGACTTTTGATAGAGGAGGAAACGAAAATCTACAAAATAAACTTAATGAAGTTTCTGTTGATATTAATAAGGTTGAAATTGATTTAGCTGAATTTAAAACACCAATTAATGAATTAAATAGATTTCTTGGTGGCAATGTAACAACTGGCAGGCTTGGAGAATGGAGTTTAGAGTCCATTGTCCAAGATATGATGCCTGATAAAAGTTATAGTTTTCAGGATCAGGTAAATCCTAAGTCAGCTGATAGAGTAGATTGTTCTATTGTTACTGCAGAAGATTTTATAGTGCCGATAGATTCAAAATTCTATGCAGGTCAATATCAGAGCTACCAATCAGCTGGCAATGATACTGATAGACAAAGAGTTTTAAGGGATTTAAGAACAGCTATCTTAAGAGATGCTGAGGACATTTCAAAAAAATATATTGTAAAAGATAAAACGACAAACTATGTCGTGTTGTATATAGCATCTGAGAAGCTTATTGATTTGGTAGTTAAAATAGATGATCTGAGACAAGAATGTCTAACAGAAAAGAAAGTCTTAATAATGGGGCCAAATACTCTTGCTGCTTTCTTGGACACAATAATAGTTGGACATAACCACGTTAAATTGAATGAAAATGCTGCAAAAATCTCTAAAATTATTAGAGAAATCCAACTAGAGTTCTCAAATTTTGATTCAAGTACTGAATCTGTAATAAAAAGATTAGATGGCGCCTTAAAAGATGTACAAAAACTTCAAACAAGGGTAAATGTTTTGGGAAGTAGGCTTGAAAAAGGTGCTGAAAACTTAAAAGAAGAAGAATAATATTAATGCAGCACCTAAAAATATGGACTTATCTTTCATTACCCTGGCTTGCAGCTACTTTATTATTTTTTTTAGGCTTCCTAGGATTATCTTTTCTAAACGATGTTCCTGAGACTTTCTTAACATCTGAATTAATATCCAAATTATTTCTTAATACGATCTTCTTAGCGCTTTTAGTCGGCATTTTTACTTTTATGATTGCTGCGCCTTTTGCAACTATAACAAGTTTATATATATTTCCGGGTCATAAATTTTATAGCTGGGCTCTTAGTTTGCCTCTCGTTTTTCCAGCTTACATATATGCTTTTATTTTTGTTGGAGGTTTAGAGTATTCAGGGCCTTTAGCCTCATGGCTAAGAGAATTTGGAATAATAATGCCTTCGGTAAGAAACATCCTTGGAGCTTCATTGGTAATGTCTTTAGCTTTGTATCCTTATATGTTTTTACTTATGAAGGCACAAATTAAACATTTAGGCATTCCTCTTTTTAAAGCTGCAAAAACTCTTGGAAAGTCAGACTTTACTGCAATAAGAACCGTGCTATTTCCCTCACTTAAGCCAGCAATAATTGCAGGATTAATGCTTGCAATACTTGAAACCCTTGCAGATCTTGGGGGCGTATCCACTCTTAGAGTTGATACTTTTACAGTTGCTATATATGACGCTTGGTTTGGCTATCAAGATTATTTTAGCGGAGCAAGACTGGCGGGATTCTTGTTTTTATTTGTATTGGTTTTAATAATAATTAGTAGAATGTTAACTAATTCTAAAAGAGTCAGTTCTATTTCTAATGATTCTTTTGAGAAGATCTATATACAAAAACCATATAGAATAATATTTTCTTCGTCATGCCTTTTATTATTTGTTGTCTCTTTCTGTTTACCTCTGCTTCAGCTAATAATGTGGAGCGACTTTAAGGAAGTGTTTCTATCAGAGTCTAATATAAACTTATTCCTTAATTCTGGATTGCTGGGGATTATCACGGCAGCATGTGTAATTTTCATAGCCTTAATATTAGCTCTTGCTTATAAAGGATCTAATAAACTGAAGGTATTTATTTCGGCTTCTGCAATAGGTTACGCGCTCCCAGGCTCAGTTATTGCTGCAGGGCTTTTAATAGTAATTCATGAAATGTTTGATGTATCAATAACTACTATGGGTATATTTGGTCTTCTGTTGGGTCTTACAATAAGGTTTATTACTCCGCCCTTCCAGTATTTGATCTCGTCTATAGACAATATCCCAGATAAAAGTATTTTGGCTCTAAGAACATTTCCAACTAATTCTATAAAAGCTTTTTTAGCATTATATTTTCCATCTATAAAACCAGCCTTAATAGTAGCTTTTTTAGTTGTTTTTATAGAGGTTGTGAAAGAGCAACCAGCAACTTTAATTTTAAGGCCGGTTGGCTTTGAGACACTTTCCTCTAGGATTTATAACTATACCAGCGAAGGTCAATGGGAGTTGGCAGCTAATCCAAGTATATTATTAGTCTTTCTGAGCGTTATTTTGGTATATTTCTTAAATAAGAGATTAGATAAGAATGAATAAAACAGATCTATTTCAAGAGCATATAAAATTAGGTGCCAAGATGGTAGATTTTGGTGGTTGGAATATGCCAATTAATTATGGATCGCAAATCAACGAGCATAAAAATGTAAGATCTAATGTTGGAATATTTGATGTCTCTCATATGTCAATTTTTGATTTAAATGGGTCTGAACAAGTAGATTTTTTAAGAAATTTATTACCAAATGACGTAGCTAAAATTAGCAATCCAAATAGGGCTTTATATAGCCCTCTTTTAGACGAATTAGGCGGAATAATGGATGATTTGATAGTATATAACTTGGGCAGCCATTACAGAATTATTTCAAATTGTGCTACATCTTCTCAAAACCATAACTGGTTTAAAAAACATTCTGAGGATTATGATGTTGAAGTTACATTTAGAAAAGATCTGTCTATTATTGCTATTCAAGGACCAAATTCTTTAAAAATTTTAAAAAAAATTGGTATGGAAAATCTAGATGATCTTATAGATTTTGATCTAAAAATTCTCAATTCGATAATGGTTGCAAAGACTGGGTACACCGGCGAAGAAGGGTTTGAGATTGTAGTAAAGAATTCAGAAGTCCAATCTATATGGAAGAAACTTATTGAAGCAGAAGCATCGCCGATTGGTTTGGGTGCTAGAGACACACTAAGGCTAGAGGCTGGTCTTAACTTGTATGGTACTGATATGGATACGAATAACCATCCGTTTGAATCAAACTTAGCTTGGACAATTGATCTAAGTGATGATCAAAGAAATTTTATTGGCAAGTCTTCTTTGGTAAGAATAAATAAAGAAACTTCCAGGGAGTTGGTAGGAATAATCTTAAAAGAGAAAGGTATTCTTAGATCAAATCAAATTATTAATCATGAAGGTGGGAGTGGCGTAGTGCTTAGTGGCACCTTCTCGCCCTCTTTTGGGTTTAGTATTGCTTTTGCTAGATTAGATAAGGGTCACAACGGTAAAGGTAAAGTAGAAATCAGAAATAAAGAGTTTAATGTAGAAATAGTCTCGCCACCTTTTATTAGAAAAGGTAAAATCCTAATATGAGCAAAATTCCTGGGGACTTAAAATTTAGACCATCGCATGAATGGGTTAGAGTTGAAGAAGATGGGTCTGTAACAGTTGGAATATCGGATCATGCGCAGGACCAATTGGGAGATATTGTTTTTGTAGAGTTACCTGAAACAGGCAGGCAAATATCTGCAGAAGATGAAATTGCTATTGTTGAATCTGTTAAGGCTGCTTCAGATGTTTATTCACCTATTTCAGGAGAAATTATAGAAATAAATGAGCTCTTGATTGATGCCCCAGAAACCGTTAATGAGTCTCCATATACAGACGGATGGTTTTTGAAGATACAGCCAGAAAATATTGATGAATTAAATGACTTACTCTCGCCTGATGAATACGGTGAAATGTGCGAAGAGTAGAAATCTTCCTTTATAAAAGATGAAACTAGAATCCTTTTCTCGAAGACATTTAGGGGTATCTCAAAAAGAATCTGAGGAGATGCTTAAAAAAATTGGATTTAATTCTATGAATGATTTTATCCAAGCAATTGTTCCAGCTAATATTTATGATAATGCAGGATTGGATATTGGAGATGAAACCTCTGAGGATGAAGCATTAAAATATCTAAATAGTATCAGTAAAAAAAATAACCTTTTTAAGAGTTACATAGGTCAAGGTTTTTATAACACGATAACACCCGCTCCAATTCTAAGGAATATATTTGAAAATCCTGGATGGTACACATCCTATACACCCTATCAACCTGAAATATCACAAGGAAGGCTTGAAGCTCTCATAAATTATCAAACAATGATCTCTGATCTAACAGGAATGGAAATATCAAATGCTTCTCTTTTAGATGAACCAACAGCAGCTGCAGAAGCAATGATGCTTGCAAAAAGATTAAGTAAGTCAAAATCAAATAATTTCATCATTGATGAACAATGCTTCCCTCAAACCATAAATGTTATAAAAACTAGAGCTAAACCTTTGGACATAGATATTAAAGTTAGTAATCCTAAAGAGATGTTGAATGAAGAATATTTTGCTTTAATCCTTCAATATCCTGGTGCAGATGGTGTAATTGATGACTTCTCAAAACTAATTGAATCAGCCCATAAGAAGAAATCAATAGTAATATTTGCAACTGACCTTCTTGCTTTAACTTTATTAAAACCTCCAGGGGAATTTGATGCTGATATTGTAATCGGTTCATCACAAAGATTTGGTGTCCCAATGGGTTTTGGTGGGCCTCATGCTGCTTTCATGGCAACAAAAGAATCATTTAAAAGATCCTTGCCAGGCAGGTTGGTTGGGGCATCAATAGATAGTCATGGGAATACTGCATATAGACTAGCTCTTCAAACAAGAGAGCAGCATATTAGAAGAGAGAAAGCCACAAGCAACATATGCACTGCTCAAGCCTTATTAGCTATTATGTCTGGATTCTATGCTGTCTATCATGGGGCGGATGGTTTAAAGGCAATTGCTACTAGAGTGAATGATTACGCTAAGATATTAATGTTAGAACTTAAAAAAAATAACATAAATATTAAATCTTCGAACTTCTTCGACACTATAGTTATTCAATCTAATGAAAAAACTCAAGATTATATTGATAGAGCTCTCTCTAAAAATATAAACTTAAGAATCATTGATAATTCTTCAATTGGAATTTCTATCGATGAAACTGTTTCTCTTAAGGATCTAAAAGAACTAATAAATATTTTCAGTCCAAAAGCAAAAGGTATTAGTTGTGATGATTTGCCATCTTCAATTCCAAAAAATAGCCAAAGAGCTTCACCTTTCCTTACTCATGTGAAATTTAAAAACTACCAAACAGAAACGGAATTGGTTCGCTATATAAGAAAACTCTCAAATAAAGATATTGCGTTAGACACGTCTATGATACCGCTGGGTTCATGCACAATGAAACTTAATTCTGCTTCAGAAATGATGCCTGTTAGCTGGCCTGAGTTTTCATCCATTCATCCGCTTGCACCATCTGAACAAGTAAGGGGGTATATGCAAATAATTGACGAACTTGAGTCTATGTTGGCTTCTATTACTGGATATTCTGCTATTTCACTGCAACCAAATGCTGGTTCTCAAGGAGAATATGCAGGTTTGTTAGCTATTAATGAATTCCATAAACAAAATGATAATGGTCAAAGAAATATATGTTTAATACCAAGATCAGCTCATGGCACCAACCCGGCTTCTGCTCAAATGGCTGGAATGGAGGTTGTACCAATTGAATGTGATTCAAATGGCAATATTTCTATTGATGACCTGAATGAGAAAATAAAACAACATAAAGATAAGCTTTCAGCCATTATGATTACATACCCATCTACTCATGGAGTATTTGAATCTACTGTTAGTGAGGTTTGTAAAATTGTTCATAAGGCTGGAGGTCTAGTTTATATAGATGGGGCTAATCTGAATGCAATGGTTGGTATTTGCTATCCTGGAAAATTTGGGGGTGATGTGTCTCATTTAAATCTTCATAAAACATTCTGTATACCTCATGGAGGGGGTGGTCCTGGGGTTGGACCAATAGGTGTAGTAGATAAATTACAAGATTTTATTCCTGGTCTTCATGAAGATCTAAATAGCGGCGTTGGACCAGTATCGGGTTCAAATTGGGGTAGCGCTAGCATATTACCTATAAGCTGGATGTATATAAAAATGATGGGGGCTAAGGGGCTAAGAAAAGCAACTGAGATTGCTATTTTGAATGCAAACTATATTGCAAACAGATTAAAAGATCATTATCCAATCTTATATAAAGGTGAAAATAATCTTGTTGCGCATGAATGTATTATTGATGTTAGGCCATATAAAGATTCTGCCAGTATTGAGGTTGAAGATATTGCAAAAAGGTTAATTGACTATGGATTCCATGCTCCGACTATGTCTTGGCCTGTTGCGGGAACATTAATGATTGAGCCAACTGAAAGTGAATCAAAAAAAGAGATTGACCGTTTTTGTGATGCAATGATAAGTATTAAAAAAGAAATAGAAGATGTTGAAAAAGGAAAGCTTGATATTAATGACAATATGCTCAAACATGCTCCTCATACTGCTGAAGAGGTGGCGAAAGATGATTGGGATCATTCTTATTCAAGGTCTCGAGCTGTCTACCCTCTTGATTCAATAAGAAATAATAAATTTTGGCCTCCTGTTGGCAGAATTGATAATGTTCATGGGGATAGAAATCTAGTATGCAGCTGTCCCTCTATGGACGAATTCTAATGAACCGGTAGATCTATAATTTCCCAATTATTTTTAACACAAGCATCTCTTAAGTTATCATCAGGATTAACTGCTATTGGATTTTTTACAATTGATAGTAATGGTAAATCATATATAGAGTCAGAATAAAAAGTTGTATTCTCAAAACTGTTGATGCCATTAGAGCTCATCCAAGTCTTAACCTTAGATAGCTTACCCTCACCCAATGCGAGATCTCCTATTATCTTCCCTGTATACCTACCTTCAATGATCTCCGCTTCAGTTGAAATTACATTCGAAAAATTAAGCCTTGCTGCAATAGGTTTTACAATTGCTGAATTTGTTGCTGAAGCTAAAAGCATTAAATCATTATTGTGGAAGTGATCATGTAAAAGTCTTAAAGCGTATATATTTATGATTGGCTCTATAGCTGAGGTCATAAAATTCTTTAATTGCTCTTCTACTTGTTCTGGCTTTTTGTCTTTAAAGGTTAAAAGAACGAATTCTAACCATTCTCTATAATCTAAAGATCCTTGATTCCATTGATTGAAAAAATATTCATTTTTTTTAGAGAAATAATCATTATCAACATGGCCAGAATCTATAAGAAATTTAATCCACTCATAGTCAGAGTCTCCATTTAGAATGGTATTATCTAAATCAAATATTATTAATTTATTACTCATATATACTAAAGCCTTACTATGATTACAGAATCAGAATACAGATTAAATGTTGGTCTAATCATTATTAATAATAAAGGTAAATTATTGCTTTGCAAAAGAAAAAAATCTAATAATTGGCAGTTTCCTCAAGGCGGGATAGACACAGGAGAGAAATCAGAAGATGCAGCTCTAAGAGAGTTATACGAAGAAGTGGGGATAAAAGAAAGATCGATAAAAAAAATCTACGTCTCTAAAACTTGGTACAAATACGATGTACCAGAGGCAAAAAAATTTAGAAACTTTCTTCAAGATAATTTTAGGGGGCAAAAACAAAAATGGTTTATGTTTGAGTTAATAGAAGATGTAAAGATCGATTTTACAAATGACCCGAACCCTGAGTTTGATGATTATATGTGGAGTTCTTATTGGTACCCCTTATACTCTATTGTAGATTTTAAAAAAGAAGTTTATAGGTCTGTGTTAAAAGAGTTTTGTCAGCCATACGTTGAGAGATTTTCATAATGGGTTATGAATTTCTTATATATCTATTTGTAGGAATATTTGCAGGTAATTTAGCTGGAATGTTTGGAATAGGCGGAGGTGTAATTATAGTACCTGCATTAATTGCAACCTTTCTTTATCTTGGTTTTGATCAAGATTTAATTACTCACCTTGCTATAGGGACATCTCTTGCTAGTATATTTTTTACAGGATTGGCTTCTGCATACTCACATAATCAAAAGCGTGGAATTGTGTGGAGTGCTTTTTATCCACTTGCTTCGGGTATTGTTATTGGAGCAATCTTGGGAGCGGTAATTGCAAGTTTGCTATCTGGAGATACGTTAAGATCTATAGTTGGGATTTTCTTTTTAGCCCTATCAGTCCAGATAATATCAAGTTATGAATTAAAAAAAACAGATAGAAAAAGCAATATTTTATTATCAACTTCTTCAGGCGTTGGTATTGGCGCAATATCATCGATAGTGGGTATAGGGGGAGGAAGTTTCACAGTCCCCTATTTACAATACTTTGGTTACAAAATGAAATTATCTATAGGCACTTCAGCAGCATGCGGCGTTCCGATTGCTCTTTTTGGATCTCTTGGCTACTTTTATATTGGATTAAGTGTAGAAAATCTACCAACAATGTCGTTGGGGTATATCTATTTACCAGCAGTCCTTGGTATAGCAGCTACTAGTATTTTTTCAGCAAGAATGGGTGTTGCTATTGCCCATAGAATGAGTGACCTAGCTCTTAAAATTCTTTTTTCTTTATTTTTAATAATTAATGCTTTATATATGTTAGTTGTATGATTATTGAACTATCAAATTTTTTTAACAACCCAAGCTTAATCTCTCTGGGTCCATTAAATATTCAATATTACGCTGTTACCTGGGTACTTTCTGCATACTTTATTTATCTATTCTTAAAGTCTCACCCGATACCTAAAGAGCTCGGATTATCTATAGACCAAATTAATGATTTAGTATTTCTTTATGGCCTAATCTTTGGGGCTATGGCTGGCGGCAGAATTGGTTATATGTTTTTTTATGGGACCGATCAATTAATCAATGATCCTCTTTCATTATTTTATATATGGCAGGGTGGTTTAAGTTTTCATGGTGGGCTTGCAGGTGTTGCTTTAAGTGTTTTTATTTATTCAAAAAGATTTAAAGTTAATTTCTTAAGATTAACTGATTCTATTACTTTGGCTATGCCCATTGGTTTGGGGCTTGTTAGGATAGGCAATTTTCTTAATGGCGAGCTTTATGGAAAGGCTACATCTGGCAATTGGGGCTTCATCTTTCCCACAGACCCATTTGGGATCCCCAGACATCCATCTCAATTGTATGAAGCTTTCTTAGAAGGAATTATCTTATTTTTGATTCTCTCTTTTATTAACAAAAGAACTTCTAAAACAGGGGTTATTTCGGCTTCATTTCTTATCTTTTATGGATTAATAAGATTTTTTATTGAGTTTTTTAGACAGCCTGATGCACATATTGGCTATGTTGCATTAGAATGGATGAGTATGGGTCAATTGCTTTGCTTGCCAATGATCTTAGTTGGGTTTTTGCTATTAAAATTTTCTTTAAAAAGATTATGAAAGTATATTTAGATTTATTATCACAAATTCTAGAGTCTGGAGAGGAGAAAGAAGATAGAACTAATACAGGAACAATTTCTTCTTTTGGTCATCAGCTTAAATTTAATCTTAAAGAGGGTTTTCCTGCCGTTACAACAAAATCTTTAGCATGGAAGGGAGTTGTATCAGAACTTTTATGGTTCTTAGAGGGTTCTGATGACGAGAGAAGACTCGCTGAAATCAGATTTGGGAAACCTAGAGAGGGATTAACTGACCTAGAGAAATTTTCAACAATTTGGACAGATAATGCTGATAATCAAGGTCGTGATTTAGGCTACAAGAACAATGAATTAGAAAAAAGATTAGGGCCAGTTTATGGAGTTCAATGGAGAAATTGGAATGGTCATGATCAAATTAAGACCCTTGTAGATGGCATTAAAAATAATCCATATAGCAGAAGACATATATTAAATGCATGGAATGTTTCTGATATTAATAAAATGGCATTGCCCCCTTGTCATGTAATGTCCCAATACTATGTTAGTAGTGATGGTTCTCTAAGTTGTCATATGTATCAAAGAAGTGCGGATATGTTTCTTGGTGTCCCCTTTAATATAGCAAGTTACTCATTGCTGCTTTGTATATTCGCTGAAATATGTGATCTAAAGCCGGGTGAATTTGTTCATTCTTTTGGGGATGCTCATATATATAAAAATAGCATCGACCAAGTTAAAGAACAGCTAAAAAGAGAGCCTTTGCCCATGCCATTATTAGAAATGCCTGAAATAAATTCAATTGATGAAATTCATTCTCTTAAAGTAGAAGATTTTGTTTTAAAGAATTACAAACATCACCCTGCCATAAAAGCCAAAATGGCAATCTAGAGATGAATTCAGTTATTTCTCATGTCGTAGCTATGTCTAATAATAATGTCATTGGAGTTAATAACAAATTACCTTGGCAGCTAAAAGATGACTTAGAGCATTTTAAAGAATATACCACTGGTAAGATTATTATCATGGGAAGAAAAACCTTTGAATCAATAGGCCGGCCCCTTCCAAATAGACAGAACTTCGTAATATCTTCAAATCTAAGAGAGATTGATGGTATTTCAATATTTCAGAATCTTGAAAAAGCTATTATCGCTGCCAAAAAATATAATAAAAATCTAGACTCTGCTCAAGAGATTGCAATAATTGGGGGCGGCTATCTTTTCAGAGACTCAATCAATTATTTTAATAAGCTAGTACTGACTCGAGTAGATTGTGAAATTGATGGTGATGTTTATTATCCTGAAATAGACTTAAGGAATTGGGAATTAGAATCATCAAAAAACTTTCTAAAAAGTGAAGTGAACCAATATAATTTTAGTGTAGAGGTCTTTAAGAAGTTATGACTGCTGAATATAGTCTCTTCTTAGCTTTATATTCTTAACTCTGATTTCTTCGTTCTCAGTGTATTTAATCCAGTTATTAGCTGTTTTCTTAATTTTCTTATCCTTGTCTCTGGCTGCCATTCTAAATTGTTTTTTAGCCTCTTCAAAATTCTGCAATTCAAATTGAGCCTGGCCTAATGTTAAATGCGCTTGAGATTTTTTCTTTAGCTTGCCTTTTTTAATACCTTTCTCTATTGAAGAGATGGCTTGTTCTAGCTTATCTTCAGCTAAATAAAGGTTACCAAGTAAAACAAAAGTTTCTCCATCTTTTGAAAGCTTCGCGGCCTCCTCTAAAACAGGAATAGCTTTATTAATCTCTTGAGCCATTCTCCAAGAATCAGCAAGGAGTTTTAGAACCTTCTCAGAATCTTTGATAACTGGCTTTAATTCTTCTTTCTTTGTCTTTTCATCGGTCACAAGAATTTTTTTATTTTGTCCATAGACAATAACTTTTGCGGCTTGATAGGGGTTGTTATTCATTAAAAGCAATTGTGCTAATGTTAAATATTCACCCTCTTTATCTAAATAATCTTTCATGTATGCCGCATTTAGAGCAACCATATAGTCTTGCTCTCTTTCAAGACTTCCATATGTTTGAGCTAGATTAAGAAAATATCTTTTCTTTGGATACAAGTTGACGAGAATCTCAAATATCTCAAGCTGCTTTAATAAAGTAACTTTTTCTCCAAACTCTGCTTTCAATTCGTCATAACATGCAGCCATGGTTGCATACCAATTTTCTTTGGGTGTATATCCTTCTATTTCAGCCAATGAAACCGCCTGAAGTCCTGCATCAAGTGATTTTCTGTAGTTTTCTTCAGCAAAATAAGCTGTCATTAATAATGACCATGATTGTGCTGTTACAGTTTCAACCTCATCCATCCATACCAAAATTAATTCAATTCCTTTTGCATAATCCTCTTCGACCATATGCAGTGTAGCTAAGGTCAAAAGTGTTCCTGTTCTGAGGGGAAGAGTTACTTCTTCTTCATTTATAACTTTTGTATAAGCCTCAATGGCGCCCTTGTAATCTTCTTCTGAATACTTTGTATAGCCCCAATAATTCCACATTATTGACCTATCATAACTTTTCATATCTTGAGATTTACTAATCATTTCTCTAAGAATCTTATAAACGGTATTCCAATCTGGATCAGGCTCTTCTGTTGGAATCATTTGTCCAAATGTTTCAGAGTCTTTTTTCGTGTCTTTTATTTCGACAATCTTTACTCTTTCAAGAGCCTCAGTAACCTTAGCAATTTTCTTTGCGGTGCTTGTTTGAAGGACTCTAGCTTTTTTATATGTTGTTTGCTTCTTTGGTTTAGAAGATTCATTTGATTGAGCATAAGCATCTATGGGCATAAAAATAAATGCCACCAATAGTGCTGAAGAAATCCTAAAAAGATTTATTCTTCTCATTCTAATCATCCTCCATTTCATATCTGAATCTATATAAAACATTGTCAACTCTTACAGCTTTACCATCAACAATTTTTGGTTTGTATTTTAATTTTGCTGCTGCTCTTATAGATGAATTATTAAATATTGAGCAGGGTCTTAGAACTACATCCGGGTCATTAATATCTCCGCACATACCCTCTTCAACAACTGCATTTTCAGCTGTACCTTGTTCAGTAATTGTAAATTTAATAATTGCGTAGCCCTCTGTTCCTCTTTCTTGTGCCCTTCTTGGATATTGGGGTTGAACAGCAAATAGAGGCATATATGCTCCATCTTTAAAGAATGAACCCCCAGCTTTTATATTTGCTTTTGGTTTAGCTATTGATACATCGACGCCTGTTAGGGGTTGAAGATCTAGCTCTGGTTGAGCAATATCATCTGGCTGTTCTTCAGGCTCCTCGGGTTTATCTACCTCCTGCATTAAGGTATCAATATCTCTTTCTGGCATAACAATATCTGCAAGCTTAACTGAGTTATCTTCTTTAATACCGCTATCACCCAGAGAAATTAGAACAACCATAACAAAAAACAATCCAAGACAAACTATAAATGCTAATGCTCCGCTAGATAAATATCTATTTGCTGGAAATGAGGCCAATGATTCTATTGAATTTACAGATTTATTAGCTGTCCCAGTCGTCATATTAATAATCTATTTTGGTTCTGATGCTAAAGATATAGCTGAAACACCAGCTTCTCTGGCACCATCCATCACTTTAATAATAGTATCAGCAACTGCTTTTTCATCAGCCTGAATAACCACAGATCCCTGAGGGTTGTCAGCAAGCATTTTTACAACATTTGCTTTAACTTGTCTTACGTCTATTCTTCTGCCATCCATCCATATTTCGCCAGTTGGTCCCACTGCTATTAAAATAGCTGCATTTTCTTGGGTCTCTGCCGTATCAGAATCTGGTCTATTAATTTCTAAACCAGGCTCCTTAATGAAATTGGCTGTAACAATAAAGAAAATAAGCATGATGAATACAACATCAAGCATTGGTGTTAAATTAATCTCACTTTCTTCTTCTTTTACTGCACTACTAATTGAACCTCTTCTCACAATTCTCTCCTAATATCTTTTAATAATATCATTTAACATATGCTCTCTTTTTTGACTGGCACTATTTAAATAAATAGTCGCAAAAACTCCAGATAAAGCCACCACCATACCAGCCATGGTAGGTAATGTTGCTTTAGAGACGCCGCCTGCCATTGATCTGGCATCTCCGCCTCCATTAAAAGCCATAACTTGGAATACTTCTATCATTCCTGTAACTGTTCCCAACAAACCAAATAATGGCGCAACGGCAACACAAGTTTGAATTAATGATAAATTTCTATTGATCTCAACTTTAGCTTGAGACATATACTTTTCACGAATTTGAAGGGCATACCAAGAAGTTTTATCTTTTCTTGATTCCCATCTCTTAACTATATCTGCAATATAAACATCATAGCCTTGAGCGTAATAGAAAATTCGCTCAAAGATCATAGTCCACATAAATAAGACTAATAAAGCTATGCCCCAAAGAACATCTCCACCCTGTTCCATGAAGTCTCTAATTGAGACAAATGCTTCAGTTATTGCATACATAAATAATTAACTTGTTTCTGAATGCTCAGCTAAAATACCAGTGCTTTGCTCTTCTAAGATACTAATTATTCCTTTAGCTGAAGATGCGCTAAATGAATGAAGTAAAGTAGTTGGAATAGCAACCAATAGTCCTAAAACAGTAGTAACAAGTGCCTGAGAAATACCACCAGCCATAAGCTTAGGATCCCCAGTACCATATAAAGTAATTTGCTGGAATGTAACGATCATACCTGTAACTGTTCCTAATAGTCCTGCTAATGGAGCAACAACAGAAATGATTCTTACAACACTAATACCTCTCTCAATATCTGGTCTTTCGGCCATAATTGCTTCGGCTAGTCTTAGCTCAAGTGTATCTATATCTTTCTTAAAGTTATCTTGTCCTACCTTAAGAACTCTTCCTAAAGGATTATTTGCGTCAGCAGTTTTTGATTTAGTTTGTTTATTAACAGCAATGCCTAGCATATATAAACTGTATAGTTTCCAAAATGCTATTGCGATACCAATAATACCAACAAATATTATTGCGTAACCAACTTCTCTACCTTGAGCAGCTCTTTCTGCCAAGGATGGAGTTTGAATAAGATTTGCCAATAAACTTCCACCAGTAGGCCCCGTAGGATCTACTCCAAATTTGACTTGCTCTCCTGCACTAGCATCTCCTAAATTCTTTGCGCTTTTAGTATATCTGCCAGCAGGTTGTCTTGGTAGAAAGGCGTATTGACCTTTTGATGAAGCAAATTCAAGATATTTACCATCACATACAGCGTTAAATAAACCCACTCTAGTAACTTCACATTCAGTGGTTTCGCCATCAACATCTATAACCGTTGTATTGAATTTAACAACATTTCCACCAGCCACCATTTCATTTTGTAATTCAAACCATAAGCGTTCAATTTCTCTAACGGTTGGCAATTCGGTTGTTTCTGACATTTTCCCAGTTAGATTATTTAAAAAGGAGACTCTCTCTAATCCAAATTCTGCTGAACTAAGGGAGCTAGCAAACATTGATGAAGCTTCACCAGCTGAGCTTTGTAGATGTCCAAATAATTCTACCAAAGATCCTAATTCTTTCTTATAAGCTTCTTCTTTAACTCTAAGGATTTCAGCATTTGCTTTGTATTCAGCTTCTAATTTATCAGCAATCCTCTCTTGTCGAGCTAATTCTCTCTTTTCAGCAGCTAAAATACTTGCTTGCTTATTCTTATTAGCTAAGAATTCAGCCTCTCTTTTTGTATTCTCAGATTGCTCTTTAACCTTTCCCTCTTTAACGAGAGCTAATAGAGCTTCAACTGTGCTAGGCTCTTGATCAACACTTGCATCTTCTGCATCCTGTGTAAAAGATGGATTTGCAAATGTAACAATTAATATAAAATAAAATAAATTTAAACGTTTCATTAGCTTTACCCCTTAACTACTATTGGTAACATGAGCATATCTGTAGGAGCTAGTTTTTTAGCCATCCTAATGCCGTCTCTAATTGCGGTTCTATAACCACTATCAAGCTCAACCCAATCATTAACTTCTTTGTCCCATACGCCGCTACTTCTTTCATCTTTTGTTTGATAAAACATTCCGATTCTGCCGATAACCAGAACATTCGCAACAATCTCTTGACCGTCAATAATAATTGGAGCTTCGAATGCGTCGATCTTTCTGCCGTATTCACCCTCGATATTATAAGCCTCTAGGATCTGTCTAACTTGCTCTGAAGCAGTAACCTTCGGATTAGACAATGAACTTCTAACCAAGTCTAATCTTTGTTTTCTTTCTTCTACATGAAAAGGTAAATCAAGTTCAACAAATTTCTCAAGACCCTCTAACATTCTCTGGGCAAGAGGTGGTATTTGTCTCTGCATAACAACCACCTGTGTAAGCTGATCATCTAATTTATCCATTAACTCAAGCTGAGCTTGAATTTGGATCCTTTTTTGTTCGTTATAAATCTTTAAGCCTTCTACTTGCTTAGATACAACTTTCCATTCATTTATGATTCTATCTGTCTTTTTCTCTGTGCTATCGATCCTCTCCTGAGATGCGGATGATAGATTTGAGTTTTCTCTTCCTACTTCTAAAACTAATTCCATTTCAGTTGCACTAAGCACAAAAGGAAAAGCTAAAGCAAGAGACATAATCATGGCTCGTAATTTCGACATATTATTTGCTCCCCATATATTATTAACTTATGTTAATAATCTCTTTAAAAGTCCTGACATTCTAGCAAGTTAATCCAATAAAGGACAAATTTAATTGAGGTATGGCGTATTTTTTTTTGACATTAGTATTTAAATATACTTACCAAAACTTGATAAAGACCATGGGCGTGTTTTCAATATAAGAAATATAGTCTTTATTATCTCCCCATTTAACATGCCCCCTTCCTTCTAGCATCCTTACTCCACTAATTTTTACTAATAATAAATATGTCCAGATTGGTGATATTAATGTCAAAAATTCTATGCCTGACAATGAAGAAAAAGACATAACAGCAACGCCAGTCCATAAAGTAATCTCTCCGAAATAATTTGGATGCCTTGATCGGCCCCATAAACCACTAGTTATAAATTTCTCTCTATTTTCAGGTATTGCTCTAAAAATCGTTTTTTGCTGATCGGCAATTATTTCTATAGCGAAACCACCAATAAACATAAATAGGCCAATATAAAAAATAGGATTAATAATAATGCCTGTATCGCTTGCTATTCCTGTTATGGCGCATAAAGAGCACAAAGAAACCCAAGCTCCCTGCAAAGTCCATGTCATAAAAAACTGGCTTGGTGATGGCTTTATAGTCCTAAATCTCTTGTCTTCGCCATCTTTGGCTATCCTTGAAAAAAGAAACTTTCCTAACCTGCCAGCCCATAAGATTACACAAAATGCTATTACTATAGAGCCCCAGTTAGTATTAATGCTCCCAGAGGTAGTTAAATAAATTAAATAAGTAAATACGCCGGAATAAGTAATGCTTCCAGTTAAATCAAAAAATTTCTCTGTCTGAAAAATATATGCCGGAATAAATGCAATCCATTGAATTATATAAATTGCTAGAACTATATTTTGGACTAATGGATTGCCAATTAATAAGCTAATACCAAATGGAATAATAAAACCCAAAGCAGCAAAAGATAAATAATGTATTGGTTTCATAATTTACTCCCACCCACAAGATCGGCCTTGATTTTCTTTTTCAAGCCAGTCTTGAAGAGGCTTATAATAGTTCAAGATTGAGCTTCCGCTTAATGCTCTATCTCCGGTTAAAGCTTCAAATGCATCTTGCCATGGCTTACTTTGACCCAGTGCTAGCATATTTCTAATCTTAATACCTGCTTCTGGATTGTTATAAATTGAGCATTCATGCAAGGCTCCCTCAAAACCCATTTCATTACATAGTGACTCGTGAAATTGATACTGCATAATTTTTGCTAAATAGTATCGAGTATATGGGGTGTTTCCTGGAATATGATATTTAGCACCCGGATCAAAATATTCTTCACCTCTTTGCATCGGAGATGTTATGCCTTGATATTTCTCTCTTAATTCCCACCAGCTCGAATTAAGATTATCTTCTGTTATCTCACCGGTAAAGACTCCTGACCTCCATTTATCAAGCATTAAAGTCCATGGAAGAGAAACTACCCCATCTAGAGCTTGTTTCATTAAAAGTGCTATAGGATCTTCTTCAGCAGCTTCAGCCTCTGCTTCTGTAACAAAGCCTATCTGAGTAAGATAATCAGGTGTAATAGACAAAGCTAAAAGGTCTCCTACTGCTTCATGAAAACCATCATTTGCTCCACTTCTGTAGACTGATGGAAGGTGATTATAAGCTTGATAATAAAAAATATGCCCTAGCTCATGATGAATTGTCACAAAGTCTTCTGCATTTTTTTCAATGCACATTTTAATTCTGATATCTTTAGTTGCTGGATCTAAGTCCCATGCTGATGCATGACATACAACATTCCTGTCCTGTGGTTTAATAAATAAAGATCGCTCCCAAAAAGTATCTGGTAATGGCTCAAAACCTAAAGATAGAAAAAAATCCTCTGCTATTTCAACCATCTCAATTTCAGTTAGGTCTTTTTCTAGAATGATTGAAGTCAAATCAATTGATTCAGTATTTGGATCTTCTTCAAAAACAATATCGTAAATATTTGCCCAAGATTGTCCCCACATATTCCCTAGAATATGAGCTGGTAGCATTCCTTCAGCAGGAACTATGTCATCTCCATATTCTGCATTGAGCTTTGATCTTACATGACATTGAAGAGCATCATATAGAGGTTTCACTTCTTCCCAAACTCTATCTGTATCAGCAAGAAAATCTTCTGCTGACATGTCATATTTACTAAACCATAAATCAGTTAGCCCCTCATAACCAAGGTCCTTAGCGCCCAGTTCTCCTATTTCAACCATTCGTAAATATTTATCCTTCATGGGCTTGCCAATTTCTCGCCAACCAGCCCATGCTTTTAAAAGCTCGTCAGGATTTCGAGATGAGTCTATTATTTGTTCAAAAGCTTCAAGGTCATAACAATCATCTTCAGCAAAACAGTGCTTGCCAGAACCATACATTGCGCCTAGCTCAGACTCTATATTCGCTAACTCGCCAGCAAGAGCATCATCTAATGGTGCTGGCATAACAAAACCACCTTTTATAAGATCTAATTTTCTTCTCATATCTTCAGAAAGGTCTAAATTATCAAATGTTGCAGCTTCATTAGCCCTTTCTACAGACATAAGCGAATAACGCTTACCAAAATCAGCAACTATCTTTTGTGAATCGTAAGTTATAAAATTAGAACTAATCCAATATGCAGAAGAAATAACTGGACCAAGAGTTTTATCCTCTTGCTCTACTTTCTCTAAAAATGACTCTACATCGGATATAGTTTTAACCTCAGAATCGTTTGAAGAACAAGATACTAAAATAAATATTGATATTACTAAGCTAAATAATTTGTTCATTTCACATTCACCCCTTTAAAATAGACTTATAGTATATTATGAAAATTTCAACAAACCAGTTTAAAAATGGAACTAAGCTTTTATTAGATGGGGCGCCCTGCTCTATTATTGATCATGAGTTTCATAAGCCCGGTAAAGGCCAAGCAGTTATGAGAGTAAAATATAGAAATCTTTTAACTGGTAATCTTATTGATAAGACCTTTAAATCTGGTGAAAGTGTTGAAACTGCAGATGTTAGTCATAATGAAATGGATTTTCTTTATTCAGATGGTGAAACATGGAATTTTATGGACCCAATTAGTTTTAACCAATTAGAAGTAGATTCTAAAACCATTGGCAATGCTAAAAAATGGCTTGTAGGGCAAGAAAGATGTGAAATAGTCTTATGGAATGATCAACCCATAAGCGTTGAAGCTCCTGTATTTGTTAATCTTGTTATTTCAAGCTCTGAACCTGGCGTTAAAGGAGATACAGTCTCTGGGGCCACTAAATCAGCTACCCTAGAAACGGGTGTAAGCATACAAGTGCCTTTATTTGTTGATGAGGGAGAAACGGTGAAAGTGGATACTCGTTCAGAAGAGTATGTAGGTAGAGCATAGAGATGATTAAATTCTTTAACCAACACATTGAAAACTTTCTAGTTAAAGAGAGTGGGTATAGCAAGGAAGATGTAATATTAATTAAAGATAAGTATAAAACTGAAATAACTGATGATTTGAAAAAGGGTCATATTACAACAAATATTGGTCTAGTATCTGGTAGCGTTACAGGAACTAACCCTAAAGAGGCTGCTGAAGCCCTAAAGAAAAATTTAATTAATCTAGATGGAGTAGATCAAATTGAAGTTGCCGGTCCTGGATTTTTAAATATTTTCTTAAATAGGTTATATTTTGTAAATCTTATAACAGATTCCTTGAATGCTAAAAAAGCATATGGCACATCTAACTTGGGAGAAGGTAAAAAAATCCAAATTGAATTTGTCTCTGCAAATCCAACTGGACCTCTGCATGTGGGTCATGGAAGAGGTGCTGCTTTTGGAGATGCTCTTGGTAGAATCTTGGAGGCAAGTGGTTATGAGGTTTCAAAAGAATATTACATAAATGATGCTGGCAGGCAAATTGATATTTTGACTGTTAGTGTTTTGCTTAGACTCTTTAAATGCTTTGAAGAAAATAGTTTTCCATCTAGTGGCTATAAAGGGAAATATATCATAGATATTTCTAATGAAATTGATAAAAAAGATTGCATTAATGAAAATCAGCTCAAAACCATTATTTCGAACCTGCCCTCTGATCCTGAAGAAGAAATTGATGCCCTAATAAGAAATTTTAAGAATGAAGCCATCGAGCTTTGGGAGCATACTAAAAACAAGTCTTTAAATGTGGTATTGGGTTTAATTAAAGAAGATCTAGCGGCCTTTAAGGTAGATTTTAATAATTGGTTCTATGAATCAAGTCTTGGAGCTGTGGGTGATAAAGATTCAAAGATTTATTCAGCAATTAACCAATTAGAAAAAAGTGGTCAGGCTTATAAAGAAGAGGGCGCGCTTTGGTTAAATACTGAAAACGTGGGCGATGATAAGAATAGAGTTCTTATCAGAGAAGATGGGAGAGCAACATATTTTGCTGCTGATGTCGCATATCATAAAGATAAGGTTGATAGAGGTTTTGATAGACTTATTAATGTATGGGGTTCAGATCATCATGGATACATCAAAAGAATTGAATCATCACTTGAGGGTTTAGGTTTTTCTAAAGAGAGTTTACATGTCCAGTTGGTTCAATTTGCTAATCTTTTTCAAGGTAAAGAAAAAATAAAAATGTCTACTAGAAGTGGCAAATTCTTCACTCTTAGGGATTTAATGGATGAAATAGGGGTTGATGCTGCAAGGTTTTATTATTTATCAAAACAAGCAGATCAGCATCTCGATTTTGATATTGAATTAGCAAAATCGCAAAATAAAGAAAACTTAATTTACTACATCCAATATGCCCATGCGAGAATATGTTCTCTCCAAAATAAATATATAGAGCTGAATGATTCATTGCCAACTAGCATCAAATCAATAGAAGATGGTGCTTATTTAGCTTGTGATAAATTAATTCATGAGGCTTCAAAATTCCCAGGCGTTGTGGAAAGATCAGCAGTAGCCCTTCAGCCCCACTTATTGGTTTTTTATCTAAGAGATCTTGCTCACCAATTTCATAGCTTCTATAACGATAATCCTGTCCTTAAAGAATCGAAAGAAAATCAAGAATCTATCTTACAAAGCTTGAATCTTGTCAGGCTTGTAATTGCTAATGGTTTAAATCTCTTAGGAATAGATGCTCTAGAAAAAATGTAACTATGAGAGATTTTGCACCTAGAGTCTCATCAAATAAAAAGAGAGCGAAAAAAACCAGAACAGTTTTTAGATCTAAAAATAAAAATAAGCCGGTCTTTAATAAAAAGATAATAATAACTTTATTGTCTATCTCGCTTCTTATAATTTATACATCTTTCTATCTATTTGATAGCAATCTAGAAATCTTTGAACCTGGACCTATTTCTGAAAACAAAGTCTCAATTACTTTCCCGGAAAAGTTAAAAGAGCAGAATACATTAATTGAAATTAAAGAAGTTTTAGATAAATCTGATTGCACATATTTCCTCCAGGTTGAAGCCTATGGAAAAGAGAAATTTGCTTCTGAAATGTTATATAAGCTAAGAAGTATGGATCTAGAGCCCTATCTTGAAGAAATTAATAATATGGAGAGAAAATTATATGGTGTAATGCTTGGCCCATATTTAAATAAGTCAGACGTAAATAATGCAAGAGAAGTAATTATTAGGATAGGGCTATCCCCTCTCATTAAAACAAAATGCGCGATTCAATAAATAATAAAATAAAAAACTTTAACCATGATTTTGCTATGGCTTGTAAAGATTCAAAGAGGAATGAGGAAGATATTTCGATCATAGCTGTATCTAAAAAGCATGATGTATCATTAATAAAAGATGCATATCAAAATGGATTCAATAATTTTGGAGAAAATTTCGTACAAGAACTAGAAAAGAAAGCAGCTGCATTAAAAGACTATGAAATAACTTGGCACTTTATTGGGCCAATCCAGTCAAACAAGATTAAATTAGTGGCAACTCATGCTCATTGGGTTCATTCTCTGGATAGAGAAAAAATAATCTTAAAACTAAATAATCAATGTAAGACTTTAAATAAAAACATAAATGTTTGCATTCAAGTTAATATTGATAATGAGGTATCAAAGTCAGGCATTAATCCTAATAAATTATTAGAATTATCTTCTTTGATTGAAACACAAAGTAATCTTAATCTTAGGGGCATTATGGTCCTGCCAAAGCTCTCGAATGAAATAGAGGAAACAAAAAAAGTAATGGAGAAATGCTTTGCTTTACATGCCAATTTGAAACTTAGCCACCCCAATGCAGATATTTTATCAATGGGGACAACTTCAGATTTTAAGGCGGCGATTGAATCTGGTTCAAATATGATTAGAGTTGGGGAGTCTATTTTTGGAAAGAGGCAATGAAAGGAATAGTTTTTTTTGGTGCAGGAAATATTAGTCAATCAATAATAATTGGTTTGATAAATAATGGGTTTGAGAAGAAGGATATTAGTTTTATAGATAGAAATCCTTTAAATAATAAAATCATAAAAAAAATGGGCATTAAGCCCATAGATATAAGGCAGCTAACCAAAAATAATCATCATATAATTCTTGCTGTAAAGCCAAAGGATGCTATTCAAGCATGTAATGAAATAGCCCTTATTAATAATAAGCCGAATTTAATTAGTGTTGTTGCAGGAATACAGATTAAAACAATTAAATCAGCGTTTAAAGCTCCAACAATCGTAAGAGCAATGCCAATAACTTCTTCTGCATACAACAAAGGTATTACAGCTATTTATGGAAATCCTGGGTCTAAGGATCTTATGAACTATTCTAAAAAAGTCTTTGATAAAGTTGGTATTTCTTTATTTTTGAAAAAGGAAAATGAAATAGATAATTTTACTGGCTTGATAGGCAGTGGTCCTGCATATTTCTTCCATATTCTTAAAGTCTATGAAAAAAGAGTTCTTCAACTTTCTAATGGAGATAAAAAGTTAACTAATAAAATTATTAGTACTTTTTTAGATGGTGTTTCTGCTTCAGTTAAAGATAATGTTGGTTTTGATGAGGCAATAAAAAAAATTGCTTCAAAAAAAGGTACCACTGAAGCTGGAATTAATTCCTTAATAAGCAATAATGTTCTCGAACTTTTTGAAAAAGGCATATTAAGTGCCATTAAACGATCAAAAGAAATAAGCGATGAATACTAATTTAATAAATCTTCTAAGCATCTTAATAAGCTCCATAAGTTATGCTTTGGTTATATTGCTAGTCTTTAGATTGCTGAGAGTTAATTATTACAACCCAATAGTCAAAAGTCTGGTTAAGATCTTAAATCCTTTATCAATTGCATTTACATCTTTAATGGGCGGCCTTTTGGGGGTCTTTGCTGCAGCACTTTTATTTAAATTTCTAAGCTTCTATATGATTACTGGATCAACTTATGAGTTATATGATTTATTTGTCTATGCTGCTTTAAATATCTTGAGCAGTATAAGTCAAATTCTATTATTTGCAGTTATTGGGGGGGTAATACTAAGTTGGGTTTCTCCTGGAAACCCCCACCCTCTTTTGCAATTAATTGAAGAAATCTCTAATAAAATAATGAATCCGATAAGGAATTATATTCCTGCAATGGGTGGGCTTGATTTCTCTCCTTTGTTTGTTTTGATACTATTAAATCAAGTAGATATTCTTTTAGGTCAAATAGCTAGGGTTTTACTATGAAGTCAGAAAGAAAGTTGCATAGCTTTGATTCGGGGATAACTCTTGAATGCGGAGATATTCTTAAATCATTTGATTTGATGGTTGATACTTATGGCAATTTAAACTCAGATAAATCTAACGCTATTTTGGTTTGTCATGCATTTTCAGGGAGTCATCACGCAGCTGGCAATTCCTCTGAGGATAGAAAGCCTGGTTGGTGGGATGAATTAATAGGTCCCAAAAAAGCTATTGATACAGATAAGTTCTTTGTTGTTTCTCCAAATAATTTGGGGAGTTGTTTTGGCTCTACCGGGCCTACAACTGTTTCTCCTGATACAAATGAGGTGTATGGGAAAGATTTTCCTGATGTAACGGTATTGGATTGGGTAAATTCACAGAAAATGCTCCAGGATAAACTTGGAATAACATCTTGGGCTGCTGTAATGGGAGGAAGTATTGGTGGAATGCAGGCTTTACAATGGGCAATAACTTTCCCAGATAATGTTAAGAGATCAGCTGTTATAGCTGCCGCAGCAAAAGCTAGCTCACAAAATATAGCCTTAAATGAAGTAAGCAGAGAATCTATAAGGAAAGATATTGATTTTTGTGGTGGTGATTATCTTAAAAAAAATACTTTCCCAAAAAGCGGCGTTAAGGCTGCGAGAATGTTGGCTCATATTACATACTTGTCTGAAGAAAATATGAACAAAAGATTTGGACGAAAATTTCAAAAAAATGAATCTAAGGTTGGTGAGTTTGTAGATTATGAAGTTGAGAATTATTTGCAATACAAGGGAACAAAATTCTCAGAATTCTTTGATGCAAATACATACATAATTATGTCTAAAGCAATGGATGGATTTGATCCTGCAGAAAAATATAACGATGAACTAAAAGAAGCCCTTAAGAATATAAAAGCAAAACTATTAATAGTAGGTTTTAAGTCTGATTGGTTATTCCCACCAGATAGGGGAAAAGAAATTCAGCTAGCTGCAATGCAATCAGGAATAAATTCTTCCTATCTTGAGCTAGATGGTCAACAGGGGCATGATAGCTTCTTATTTTCAAATGAAAGATATCAAAACAGTCTCGAAGCTTTTTTAGACAATTGAATGATTAATCCTATTACAAACATTATTAAAAATTGGATAGAGCCCTCTAGTCATGTTATTGATTTTGGTTGTGGAGATGGTTCTTTGCTTAAGGAATTAAGAGATCAGAATAATATATTGGGTTATGGAATTGAAATAGATCCAGAGGGGATTGCTGGTTGCTTAAAAAATAATATCCCTGTAATAGAGAAAAATATTGATGAGGGCATAGATGAGTTCTCTGAATGTAATTTTGATGTCGCAATTATGGCTAGCTCAATTCAATGCCTTAAAGAGCCAAACGTGTCCTTAAAAAAAATTCTTACACTTTCTAATCGATGCATAGTAACTATTCCTAATCTTGGGTATTGGAGATGCAGGATTGCTTTAATGCTTGGAAGGATGCCTGTCACTCCAAGCCTCCCATCAAGTTGGTATGGAACTAAAAATATTCACTTATGCACTATTAAAGATTTTGAAGATTTGTGTAGGGATGAAGATTTTATAATTGAAGATAGTATTCATTTAAACAAGAATAGGAAACCTAGCAAGTTCTCTTTAATCTTTCCTAATCTTTTATCTTCAGAAGGGGTTTATCTGCTTGCAAGAAGATAAGAAAATATTATTGGCAAGCTCAAATAAGGGCAAGCTAAAAGAATTTAGAAGAATATTTAAAAATTATGAAGTTATCTCTCAGGGTGAATTAAATATCCAAGAGTCTGTAGAAGATGGTCTGACTTTCTTGGAGAATGCTTTAATAAAAGCCAGGCATGGATCATCTAATTCTGGACTGTTTACAGTTGCTGATGACTCCGGGATTGTTGTGCCAGGTTTAGATTTTGCTCCCGGCATTTATTCTGCTAGGTATGCTGGCGAGAATGCTAGTGACTTAGATAATAGAAACAAAATAATTGATGAACTAAAAGCAAGAGGCTTAAAATCTTTACCAGCTTATTATGTATGTGTTTTGGTTGGCGTACATTCTGTTGAAGATCCAATGCCAATTTTTTCTAGTGGAGAGGTTCACGGAGAAGTGTCTATCAATAGCTCTGGTGAGGGTGGGTTTGGATACGATAAAATCTTCTACCCCTCTGGATATGGATTCTCTATGGCAGATATGGATCCTAATGAGAAGAATGAAATTAGCCACAGAGCAATAGCATCTAAATCATTTTTAAATAAGCTTGAAAGTCTTAAAACCACATAAGGTTCCTATTTCTTTATATGTTCATTTTCCTTGGTGCGAAAAACAATGTCCATACTGTGATTTTAATATTGAAGTCAAAAGAAGTGCTGGTGATGAAGAAGATCTCCTAAGAGCAATCATAAATGATTTAAATCTTTCAAAAGAATATATAAGTAATAGAAAATTTAAATCGGTATATTTTGGTGGCGGTACGCCATCTTTGATTTCTATAGAAGTTATTCAAAAGATTATCCATAATTTATATCAAAACAAATTATTAGAAAAAGATTGTGAAATAAGTTTTGAGCTTAATCCTAAAGAAGTTCGTAAGGATTATTTAGATGATCTTATCAGTATAGGTATTAATAGAATTTCTATTGGTATACAAAGCTTTAATCGAGAGACTTTAAAAGCCCTAGATAGAAACCATGATGAAATGGACGCTTTAAAAGCAATAAAATTAGCTTCTGAAACTAAATCTATCAATACAACAATTGATCTAATTTATGGAGTTATGGGCCAAGAGCTTGATTCATTTAAGAATGACATTGAAACTTTTTGCAGTTTTAATATTGATCACTTATCTCTTTATCAACTGACAATTGAGCCAAATACTATTTTTTATAAAAAAGAATTGGTTTTACCAACAGACTCCTTAATAGAGTCTATGGAAATGGAAGCAAAAGATCTCCTCAATAAAAATAACCTATACCAATATGAGGTTTCTTCTTGGTCTAAAAAAAATAAGCAGAGCCAACACAATATGAATTATTGGCTCTATGGCGACTATTTGGGCATAGGGCCAGGTGCTCACAGTAAAATAACTACAATTGATTCAATTACTAGAATGATCAAGCTAAAGAAAGTTTCTTCTTATATAAAAGACCCGGCTAAAACTATTGATTCGGAAGTCACGCCTGATTCATATGATCTTGATTTAGCAATGAACCTTTTAAGACTAAAAGAGGGTGTCAGTCTTAAAGACCTTGAAAAAAAATATATCTATATATCTGATACCTTTTTAGATAAGTATGAGAGAGGTATAAAAGAAAAGTTATTAGAAAAAGATGGAGTGAAAGCTACATCTAGGGGTTATAAATTTCTAAACGATACTATTAATCTTTTTAGTTAAAGGGAATGAGAAAATTCTTCTACCCTCCTTTAGAGCCCTTTCCTGAAATTTAGTTAATCTGCTCTCTTCATATGATGAAAAGCTTTCTCTTTGATAGCCATTTGATAATCCGATAGATTCTTCAATGCTCTCTGCATAATCTTCCCAGTCTGTTGAAATAAATAAAACCCCGTCATCTTTAATCGTTGGGTAAACTAATTTAAAAAAATCTTCATTAATCAATCGTCTTTTATGATGTTTAGCCTTTGGCCAGGGGTCTGGACAAATAATCAATATCTCATCAAAAGCAGGTTCATCAATTGTTTCAATTAGCAGTCTTATATCACCTGTATTAATTCTTATATTAGCTATCTTTGATCTAACCATCTCTCCCAGCAAATGTCCTATTCCAGCTAAATATACTTCAGAACCTACAAATAATGTTTCGGGGTTGTTTTTCGCGAGAGATAAGATGTTTCCACCATTTCCAAAACCTATTTCTAAAATAGTTTTCTGAAAATCTTTACTTATATCATCAATTTCTTTGCCGGTAGTAACTAAATAATTAGGTAATAGGTCTAGGTTCTTTTCCTGGCTCCTAGTTATTCGTCCCCTTCTTTTAACAAAAGATGGTAAAAATTTGTGACGCATTTAGATTTTTTGATACTGCCTTATTAGGCTGCGTTAGACATAAGTGCTTTTAATTTCTTAAGAGCTCCATTTTCAATCTGTCTTACTCTTTCTGCCGAGATATCATATTCAGCAGCTAAATCATGAAGTGTTTCTTTGTCTTCAGATAGGAACCTTCTTTGAATAATGTCTTTACTTCTTTCATCGAGAGTTTTAATTGCTTCGCTTAATTCTGCTAAATTAAGTTCATTCATCTGACTCTCTTCAGCCAAAACTTCTGGGTTGCTACTTTTATCTTCTAAGAACTGTGATGGAGACATCATGTCATTGTCTGAATCTCCTCCAATTGGTGAATCAAAGGCTGCATCCGTTGATGAAAGCCGATTTTCCATATGAAGGACATCTTTAACTTCAACATTTAAATCTTTTGCTATGCTTGCAGCTTCATCTTTTGTAAGCCATTCAAGATTCTTTTTCCTGCTTCTTAAATTAAAGAATAATTTCCTTTGAGCTTTTGTTGTAGCAATTTTAACCAGTCTCCAGTTTTTAAGAATATATTCATGAATCTCTGCTTTAATCCAATGCACTGCATAAGATACAACTTTTACGCCTCTGTGAGGGTCATATTTATCAACCGCCTTCATTAAGCCAACGTTACCTTCTTGAATAATATCAGCCAGAGGTAGTCCGTACCCTTGATAAGATCTTGCTATATGAACAACAAAACGAAGATGGTGGATCACAAGCTGTCTAGCTGCATCTAAATCATCAGCTTCATATAATTTTAAGGCGAGTTCTTGCTCCTGTTCTTTTGTAAGAATAGGTATCGAGTGAACACAAGCCAAATAGGATTCTATATCCTTGCCTGGCGTGGTTAACTGAATTGGTTGTAATTCTGTTCCCATATATGAAATATTTATAATTAAATATAATAATTATTAATATATTTAGACTAATTATACCAATTTTTTATAAAAATCGCTTATAAGTCCTAAATATCTATCTTTTAGGTAGGTATTTCTAAAAGCTGCGAAGGCTGGATTAAGTATTGAATCTTCCTTTGAGTAGGTTAAATGGTCTCCAGATGAGATCTGGCATACTCTGCCACCCTGCTTAATAAGACAAGCATGTCCAGCAGCTATATCCCACTCAGAAGTTGGTCCAAATCTTGGATATATATCAGCCTCATTGTCAGCAAGAGCACATAATTTGAGGGAGCTACCTTTTTCTACAAGATCATATGCAATATCTTTACTGGTAAGGAAATCTAAAAATTTTCTATCGATTTCAGTTTGATGATTCTTGCTCATGACCAATCTTAATGGGCCGTCTTTATATACAAGCTTTCCATCAATCTTTTCTTTTATAACTGAATGAGGTCCATAACTCTTATGCTGGTTAAACCAAGGAATAATCCAAAATAGCATCAAAAAGATTAAGGCGCTAATTGGACCAAAGATGTTTGATACAAATAAAGCTAATGGCCCTATAAAGAAAAACATAGCTCCAAGTCTAAAGCGTCTAGGTGGTCTTTGAAAAAATGATCCTGACCAAATTTTTCCGGTTGCTGGGGCCTCAATAATCCCAAATATAGGCACAGTATTATCTATCAATGCGATATTAACTGTAAAATTTCCATCTTTATTAATAAACCCTTTAGTCCCATCAAGTGGATCAACTAACCAATATCGTCCACTGGGTGATTTTTTTGAAGCATCATAACTTTCTTCAGAAATAACTGGTGTGTTTGGGGTTAGAGTTTTTAATCCCTTAATAATTACATTGTGGGCTTTTCTATCAGCCTCAGTGACAGGAGATCCATCCATTTTTGTTTGGGTGTTAAAAGATTCGCTTTCATAGACCGTCATTATTTCCTTAGAGGCATCAGAAACAATTTTTCTTAAAGGTTTAGAAATATTCTCTATAAAAATCTTTGAACTTTTGTCCATAAATTATTAATTACAAGTTGAATGATTTATAGATGTAATTCTAGAAATTTTCTTAAAAATGTCTGTGTTATCCATTACACCTGTAAAATTGTCTGCTCCAGGACCATAAGCATAAACATTAACCGGAAGGGCTGAGTGGCCTTGAGTTGTATACTTAATTTTTACTGTATTATCTTTTTGACCAAGCAATTGCAGTCCACCAGTTTCATGGTCGGCTGTAACTATAAGTAAAGTATTTTTATCTCTGTTAACAAATTCAATGATGTCTCTTATGGTTTTATCAAAATCATCAAATTCAGCTAATAAATATTCTGTATTGTTTAGATGGCCTGCCCAATCGATTTGACTTCCTTCTGACATCAAAAAGAAACGATTGCATGAATTAGTATTGCTTGTTAAAAAGTTTAAAGCTTTTTTTGTCATTGCTTGCTGAGTGGGCTTGTTTTTATCTCTCATAATCCCTTCTTTATCAAACAAGCCGATTATCCTTGAATCTTTAGCGGCATCTGATTCATCAATATCATCTAATGTATAAACAAAATTTATATTAGGCTCTTTAATTTTCTTAAAATAATCCTGGCCTCCTCCAAGAGCAATACTAATAAAATCTGCCTTAACTAGCTGTTTGGCTATCTCTATTTCTTTCTCTCTGTCATCAACTCTTGCATAAAAAGCTGCTGGAGTTGCGTGGGTAATTGATGAGGTTGCAACTAGGCCATTTGCATAGCCTTTTTTGTGAAGCTCTTCAGTTAAGATTTGAAGAGGCTCTTTCTTACTATTTAATGCTATATAACCATTTATAGTTTTCTCTCCAGTAGAGTATGCAGTCGCGGATGAGGCTGAGTCTGTATATATATTATTGATTGAATGAGTCAGCACAACACCGATATATGGCATCATATCTATTGCAAGCCTATATTCTGGTCCACCGGCTGCAATTCTTACTAAAGAAACCTGATTGGGCCCCATCCCATCACCTATTAATAAAATAATATTCTTTGGATTACTTGAATCAAATTCAATAATATTCAGCTCTTGTATTTGCTTATTTCCTATTTTGATAAACTCTTCTGGGCTTTCTTTTGCGACAACGATTCCCGAAATAAGAAAAAGGCATGCAAAAATGCAAACAAACGGAAAGCTGTTATGTATTGATGATTTCATAAAGTATTGAGATTATAATGCCATTGAAACAAATAAAGCTAAAAAATATGAACTCAGAACTAATAAAGAATTTAAAAGAAATAGAAAAAGGTTTATTTAAACTTAGTTTAGATAGAAAGGTTGTCTTGCCTCATCATAAAACTTTTGAATTAGTGGATGAAATGAGAAATACTGTTAAAAAATCTTTGGAGCTGATTGAAAATGACTAAAACAACATGTTTTGACCTAACAATTAAGGATGATATTGCTCATCTAAAAATGAATAGACCAAATAAATTTAATTCAATGACTCGTCTATTTTGGAAAGAATTACCAGAACTAATAAAAGAAATAGATAGGGGCGCTCAAGCAAGAGTGATCCTTCTAACCGGGGAAGGTAAACATTTTAGTGCTGGAATGGATTTTGCTAATTTTACTCCTTCTGTTTCTGATAAGAAAAAAGATCCGGCAAGAATGAGAGAAGCCTTTTATCACGAAATCTTAGAGCTTCAAAACTCGTTTACAGCTCTTGAAGAGTGTAGGCTGCCAACAATTGCTGCTATTGATGGCGCTTGTATTGGCGGCGGGATAGATATGGTTGCTGCTTGTGATATGAGATTTTGTTCATCAAATGCTTTCTTTAAAATAGCAGAAGTAGACATAGGCATTGCAGCAGATGTTGGCACCCTGCAGAGACTTCCAAGCCTTATGCCGCTTGCAAAAGTTAGGGAGCTAGCATACACGGGCAGAAAGTTTGATGCTGCAGAAGCTAAAGAACTTGGTTTTGTTAATGAAGTGTATTCCTCATCGGAAGAACTCGTGAATGAGGTTGAAAAGATTGCAAAAATGATAGCAGGTAAATCTCCCCTTGTTAGCAGAATAATTAAAAAACAGATCAATTATGCAAGAGATCACAGCGTCCAAGATTCATTGGATTATCATGCCGCATGGAATTCTAGCCTTCTTAGCAAAGCTGATATGGAAACTGCTATGACTGCGTTTATGAAAAAAGAAGGAGGTACTTTTGAGGACCTGGAAGAATTAAAGAGTTTTTGGGATAAAGAGGGTCTAGTCCCTTAAAAATACTGGCTCCTCAGGAGTTGATAACTCTTTAGAGAAGTAATATCCATCTTCGTTAAAGTTATAAAGCTTTTTTATATCCTTAATCCTATTTTTAATAATCCAATTAGACATTGTCCCTCTAACTTTTTTTGCATAAAAGCTGATTATTTTGTATTTCCCGTTTTTAAAATCTTTAAAAACTGGAGAAACAACTTTGATGCCTTCTGGCATATTGCCAAGCGCTGAGAAATACTCTTTTGATGCTAAATTAATTAATAGATTAGATTTCTGCTGCTTAAGTTCATTAGTTATATTTTTTTGAATCTTGTCGCCCCAAAAATCATATAGATTTGAGGTTGAATCAGTTTTTAATTTAGTTCCCATCTCTAATCGATATGGCTTAATAACATCTAATGGTCTTAATATGCCATAAAGACCTGATAAGATTCTTAAATGCTGCTGTGCAAATTTAATATCGCCCCCAGTAAAGTTCTCTGCTTGAAGCCCCTTATAAACATCACCCTTAAAAACAAACATGGATGGCTTGGATTCATCTGATAATGATTTACTGGCAGTCCACGATTGGTACCTGTCAAAATTAAGAATTGCTAATTTGTCGCTAAGTCCCATTAATGATGCAATATCTTTTGGTTCTTTTGTTTTTAAAGTTTTAATCAATTTGCTGGATTGGTTTAAAAACTGAGGCGCGGTATGATTCTCATTAGCTGTATTTGAGTAATCCAATGTTTTTGCTGGAGAAAGAACTATAATCATGTTCATAATTTTAACTAAATCTAGAAGATACTTCTAATGAAAATGTTAGAAAGATTTATAAACCTAATGGGAAAGTGTATTTCATACCTAATCCCAGTAATGACATTGCTTATGGTGATAATAATTATAAGCAGATATTATTTTGGAATTGGTAGGACAGATTTACAAGAGCTGGTTATGTACTTGCATGCTCTATTATTCTTAGGTTGTGCTGGTTTTGTTTTTAATTTGGACGAGCATGTCAGAGTAGATGTCTTTTATCGTAATGCTAGTTCTAAATATAAGAATATGGTTGATCTTCTGGGCGGCGCTTTATTTTTAATGCCAGTCTGTCTAGTGATATTTATATATTCTTTAGATTTGGTAAATATATCGTGGGCTATAAAAGAAATTTCTACTGAACCGGGTGGCCTTAAGTATGTTTACTTACAAAAATCATTTATCTTTTTATTTCCAATAACTCTTACAATTGCTTTCTTGTATAAGGCATCGAAAATACTATGGAAATAATTCCATTACTCTTATTAATTCTGGTTTGTGCTGCTTTATTACTTGGTTATCCTGTAGCATTAACTTTAGCGGGAATATCTATAATTTTTTCTTTAATATGTATTCCTTTTGGAATCTTTGATCCTGCAATCTTTAAAAGTATCCCCCTAAGAATCTTTGGCATTATGAATAATGTTACTTTACTTGCAGTGCCTTTATTTATATTTATGGGAACTATCTTAGAAAGGTCTGGAATAGCTGCAAAGATGCTTGAGAATATGGCATTAGCATTTAAGAATATTCGCGGTGGTCTAAGTATTTCCATTATTCTTGTTGGGGCCCTTCTTGCAGCAAGCACTGGGATAGTTGGGGCAACCGTTGTTACCATGGGATTAATGTCTCTTCCAGTATTGGTTAAACAAGGATATAAAAAAGATTTCTCTTCAGGCTTGGTTGCATCAACTGGAACCCTTGGTCAGATAATTCCCCCATCTATAGCCCTGGTTCTCCTTGGCGATGTTATGTCTAATGCTTATCAGAGAGCCCAAAATAACATGGGAATATTTTCACAAAAGACTGTTACTGTTGGTGATCTTTTTATTGGAGCCATCCTTCCAGGAGCGCTAATTTGTCTTTCATACCTTATATATACAATATATAAAAACTCTAAGAATCCTGAAATAGAATTCAAGCCTGATGACAGCCCTCCCCTTAAATCAGAGCTCTTAAAAACTCTAGCCATGCCTTTACTGCTAATTATTATGGTATTAGGTTCAATTATTGCTGGCATTGCAACCCCAACAGAAGCTGCAGCCATTGGGGCTATGGGTGCAATGATTATTGCAACAATTAATGGAAAATTGACGTTAGGCTTTTTAAAAGAAAGCAGTGAAAGAACTGCAATTGTTACAACCATGATTTTTACTATACTTATTGGTGCCTCAATCTTTTCTTTAGTCTTCAGAGGTGTCGGAGGAGATGACTTAATTGAACTTATATTTAATTCATTGCCAGGAGGAGCCTATGGAGCGCTGATCTTTGTTTTATTCGTAGTCTTTCTGCTTGGATTTATTTTAGACTTCATTGAAATCTGTTATGTAATAGTGCCATTAGTTGCCCCGCCATTATTGATGATGGGATTTGACCCAGTATGGCTTGCAATCCTTTTGGCTATAAACCTTCAAACTTCATTCTTAACTCCTCCATTTGGGTTTTCTCTATTTTATTTAAGGGGTGTTGCTAGTGAATCCATTCAAACGTCAGATATATATAAAGGGGTGATGCCTTTTATATTAATTCAACTCTTAATACTCATAATTGTATTAATTTTCCCCAGCATCGTATTATTTGCTTTATGAAGTACTTAAATATCTTTTTTATTTTAATAATTATCTCTTCCTGCTCAGATGAATCTGTAGATGAGATGGTAGCTTTTGAGATCTTTGATAATCAAAAGGTTAATTTTAAAGACCCAGAAGATATTAATCGTGAAATAATCAGAATGGATTCGGGGAGAGTGGTTTTAAAAAAGATTAATCTGCCAATGAATAATGATTATCTTCATGCTAGCGCCAATATAAGACTTATTTCAACAGGAGACCCTTGGGATAAATCGGGTTCATTCTTTATTATTCCTCCATCTTCAGATTACTCGCTGATAGATCTAAAAAATAAAGATTTTCCAAGCATGGGTGAAGAAAATGATCCACATCCAGCTATAAAAAAATTCTTTAATGAGGATAAGCAATATTTCCCCCCTTTAGAACTTCTCAGATTTATAACTCCATTTGGAGTGGGTTATTTCAATACACAGGAATGCTGTGAAAAGCTAAAGCCTGTTTATATTGCTAAATGGGAAGAAAATATCTCTTGGAGTGAAGATATTTCTCATTTAATGCCAATATTAAAAGGTGAGATTATGGTTGGAGTCTTTGTGGATACTTGGTCTGAAAAAGGATGGGAGATTGATGCAAATATAGTGTTTTCTGAGCCTCTTGAGAAAAGGCCAAAAAGAGCTTCTAATATTGTTTCACTTGTAAATACTACTCCTATATCTACTTCACAAAATGGTTATGATAAGTTTGCTACAAAACCCTTAGCTGCAAACTTTGAGCTAGAAAAAGATGCTGATGTAGTGCTTTATTATTTAACAACAGGTCATGGTGGTCATGGCACTGGCGATGAGTTTGTAAAAAAAATAAATAGGGTTAGTTTAAATGGTGGTCTGGTAGAAGAATTTACTCCTTGGAGAGATGATTGTGCATCTTATAGAAGATTTAATCCTAGCTCTGGGGTTTGGTCGGAAACAACTGAATGGAAAGGTGAGCCTCATGAAGAAAGAATTGCCTCTTCAGATTATTCTAGGTCTGGTTGGTGTCCAGGCAGTTTAGTTTCTCCAAAAAGAATTGACCTTGGAAGACTTGAAAAAGGAGTTCATGAGATAAGCATCTCAATACCAGAAGCGCAGGTAACAACAGAGACAGAGTTTAACTTCTGGAATGTTGCAGCTTATATAACCTATTAATTAACTTCTTCAAGCCAATTGGTGGTTTGTTTAATGCCTCCAATTGGGAAAAAGTGAACTTGCTCAATATTTAATTCTGGATCTTGAGATTTATATTCAGCTAAGTCATTAAGGATTTGCGTTGGTTTATAGGGCAATAATAACTTTGTTATATCTTTTGCTCTTTTAGTGAGAATTTTCATTGAGGCACCTATCCCACATTCAACTGAAAATTTAAGTAATGTCTGTAGTTTTGCTGGTCCAGCTATTCCAATATGAATAGGAATATCAATTCCATCTTCCTTAATGCGATCTGCCCATTTTTTTACAATATCTGCATCAAAACAAAATTGAGTCGCTATTGCCATTGATGCGTCTGTTCTTTTAGAAAATTCTTGTTTCCATGAAAGAGCTTCAGAAACATTTTTAATTCCACCATCAGGATCTATATCTTTACTACCCTCAGGATGCCCGGCTATATGAAGCCTTTTGAAGCCAGCCTTGTCAAATAAACCTGATTCAATTAATTGAATAGAGGAATCAAGTTCTCCTATTGGTTTTGTTGAGCCGCCGGCCAATAGAAGAGCCTCATTTACTCCAGCTTCATTCTGATACATAGAAATCCAATCATTTAAAACTGACTGATTTTTGATTATTCTAGCTGGGAAATGTGGCATCACAGTAAAGCCTTCATCGCTAAGTCTTTTAGCTGTAGAAACCATTGTTCTTATATCCTCTTTTTCTAGATGCGCTATATAAACTCTTGTATTTTGAGGCAGAAGATCTGAAAAAGATTCTATCTTTGCAGCAGAGTTTGGAACAACTTCAATCGAATAATCCGAAATAAAGTCTTTAAAATTTGTATTGGTCATTTTTTATATCCTTAAAAAACTATATTGCTAATCCAAGCCCAGCATTATTTTTTTCTAAAGCCCTCTCTGCTCTATAGCTTGATCTAACCATAGGTCCAGAAACAACCTCTAAAAACCCTTTACTTAAACCTATATCCCTATATCTATTAAATTCTTCAGGGGTAACCCATCTTTCTACAGGTAAATGATTGAGTGTTGGTCTTAAATATTGGCCGAGTGTAAGAATATCAACTTGATGCTTAATTAAATCATCCATTGTCTTCTCAATCTCTTCGTCTGTTTCTCCAAGGCCTAGTATTAAGCTGGTCTTGGTTAAGACATTTGGATTAATTTTTTTAGACTCAGCTAAAACGTTAAGCGTTTGCTGATAGCCTGCTCTTATATCTCTAACATGATGTGTAAGTCTTTCAACCGTTTCTAAGTTTTGTGCAAAAACTTCAAGACCTGAATTAACAATAGTTTGTATTGAAGAATATATGCCTTTGAAATCAGGCGTGAGAGCTTCTACTGCGGTATTGGGATTTTTTTCTTTTATGGCTTTAACAGTCCTTGCATAATGGTCAGCCCCGCCATCCTCTAGATCGTCTCTATTAACTGAAGTTAATACGACATATTTTAATTGCATATGTTTCACAGCATCTGCGGTGTTCTCTGGTTCATCTTTATCTAGCCAACCTTTGGGATTACCTGTGTCTATTGAGCAGAACTTGCAAGCCCGGGTGCAAACTGAACCTAATAACATAAAGGTAGCAGTTCCACTTGACCAACATTCAGAAATGTTGGGACACATTGATTCTTCACATACAGTGTTTAAGCGCTTATCGCTAACAAGATCTTTAATTTTGTTATAACGAGGATCAAATGAGGCTTTAACTCTTATCCATTCTGGTTTTCTAGAATTTGGAACATGAGAATATTTATTAGCTTTTTGACCATTTTTAACAGCTTTAATGCCATCTCTGTTTACAATCTTTACTGTTGGGATAAGTTCCATAATTAAAATTGGTTTCCTAAAATCTCTATCGCTGAAGACTCAACTTCATTAATATCTATTTTATCAATAAAATCTCTTATTTGCGTTACCTTTAACCCTTCGTAGCCACATGGATTGATCTGACTAAATGGATCTAAATCCATATCAACATTCAAACTGATCCCATGATAAGTTTTTCCTTTTGAGATTCGAAGACCTATTGATGCAATCTTCATATTATCAACATAAACACCCGGGGCTCCACTTATTATATTAGTCTCAATATCGTATTGTCTTAATAATGACTGAACAAAATGTTCTAAATTTGTTACTAAGCTTTTTGGGCCCCACTTTAAGGTTTTTATATCTAATAGAAAATAAATTACTAGCTGACCGGGGCCATGATAAGTAACCTCTCCCCCTCTATCAGTTTTAATAACAGGAATATCTTTAGCGTCTAAGATATGATCTTTGTTTGCAGCAGTCCCTAAAGTGAATACGGGAGGATGTTCAAGAAGCCATATCTGATTACTAAAATTAGGCTCTTGTATGAAGTCTCGCATAGACTCATAGCAGTCTTGATAAGCAGTAAGACCTAGGGATTTAAAAGTTAAATCATTGCCCACTAATTATTTCTAGCCTCGATGAAAGCATTTTCTGAAATCGCATGATAATCTGAAACTTCTTTATGAAAAGTTTTAAATGATTGGTATACCTTATTAACAACGGCATCATTGGCTGCATTCTCTTCAAGGATATTGTTAGAAATAATTTTAAATTCATCTATTACATCATCAGGTAATTTTCTTAAATCTACGCCATGAACATCAATAAGCTCTCTTAGAGCTCTATTATTTCTTGCGGTATATTCATCTAGAGTCTCTTGATTCACTGCTTTTGCTGCTGTTTCAATGATAACTTGCAAATGCTTAGGTAAAGAGTTCCAAGCATCTTGATTAATGATCAGCTCTAACATTGAGCCTGGTTCATGCCATCCTGGATAATAATAATATTTGGCTGCCTGTTGAAACCCAAAAGTTAGATCGTTATATGGACCAACCCACTCAGTTGCATCAATAACACCTGTTTGTAGTGCCGTAAAGAGCTCGCCTGCTGGCAATGTTACAGGAATTCCTCCTGCTCGCTTAAAAACTTCTCCTCCCACTCCAGGTATTCTCATTTTTAAGCCCTTTATATCATCCAATGAATTAATTTCTTTGTTAAACCATCCAAACATTTGTGTTCCTGTATTTCCAGCTGGCATTGGGTATAAATTAAAAGGTTCATATATTTCACGCCATATCTCTAAACCGCCCCCCTTGTATACCCAGGCATTAATCTCATCTGAAGTAAAACCAAAAGGTACTCCTGAGAAAAATTGAGCTGCGGGAACTTTGCCTTTCCAAAAATAACTTCCAGCATGTCCCATCTGATGAGAACCACTAGATACTGCATCGAATACTCCAAAGGCTGGAACCTGTTCACCGGCCCCATAAACCGTTATTTTCATTTGACCATTGCTCATTTCCTCTACTAAGTCAGCAATTCTTTCAGGCGCCATCCCGAGACCAGGATAATTTTTTGGCCATGCAGTTACTAGACGCCAATTAAAAGTCTCATTAAGCTGTGAATCATTAGATGTTTCAGAGTTATTTTCAGCACAAGAAGTTAAGAATATTAAGCTAAGAATAAATAAATATTTATGTTTCATCATATTTTCTCAAGTTTAGCAAAAGATAAAACTAACCATTTAGTCCCAACTTCATCAAAATTAATTTGAACTCTAGCTGCCTCTCCAGTCCCCTCATAATTAAGCACTATGCCCTCTCCAAATGAAGGGTGCAATACTTTTTGTCCTAATGCATATCCTATTTCTTCTTCTACTTTATATTTAGATTCTTTTGCGACTGGATATTTGCGTTCTGTAAAAGCGCTTGTTGTTTGAGCTCTTGGCCTAATCTCATCTATTAAATCTTTTGGTATTTCTCTTATAAACCTTGATGGTGGATTAAAAGTATCTGAACCATGTAATCTTCTAGACTCTGCATAAGTAATATATAGTTTTTGCATAGCCCTTGTTATGCCCACATAACAAAGTCTTCTTTCTTCTTCTAGCTGTGAAATGCTATCCATAGAACGACCATGAGGAAATAAACTCTCTTCCAGCCCGGTAACTAAAACCAATTTAAACTCTAAACCTTTTGCGGAATGTAATGTCATTAATTGAGCTGCATCGTCATGTTCGCTTGCTTGTCTATCTCCAGAATCAAGTGAAATCATATCAAGATATTCTTCTGCAACTTCAATCCTCTTTCTTTCATCAACAACACTTTGCTCAAAATTCTTGGTTGCTGAAATTAATTCTTCTAGGTTCTCAGTTCTCGTTTTGCCTTTTTCTCCTGGCTCTTTCCCATGATATGCATACAAGCCAGAGCTTTGAATTATGTGCTCCATCAACTCAGATAGAGGGTTGTTTTCGGCCATTTCTCTACAATGAGCTATCAACTCTAAATATGCTCTTAGGCCTGAGCCGCCCCTTCCAGAAATAGAACCTTCATCAATTAATTTTGCTGAAGCCTTAATATATGAAATATTATATTTTTTAGCAGTATTCCTAATTTTATTTAGCGTTTTCTCCCCAACACCCCTAGTTGGATTTGAGACAGACCTCTCAAAAGAGGGGTTATCAGAATGATTAAAAATAATTTTGAGATAGCTTATGGCATTCTTTATTTCTAATCTTTCATAAAACCTATGACCGCCATATATCCTATATGGTATAGATGACCTAAGCAGCGCCTCCTCTATAGCCCTAGATTGGGCATTAGATCTATAAAGCACTGCAGCATCTTCATACAATTCTCCTTTGCTCATCCACTCTCGAAGAATATCTGCTACAAAGCGTGCTTCGTCTTGTTCGTTGAAAGCCTGATATAAAATAATCTTTTCACCTTCAATCTGTTCAGTCCATAAATTCTTTCCCATCCTGTCAGTATTATTTTCTATGAGTGCATTTGCTGCCGAAAGGATAATATTTGTCGAGCGGTAATTTTGCTCTAATCTAATTGTTTCTGAGCTTTTAAAGGTTTTAGTAAATGACGCTACATTTTCTACTTTGGCACCTCGCCATCCATAGATAGATTGATCGTCATCTCCAACTGCGGTTATAGATGCAGATGGTGAGGCTATTTCTAATAGCCATTTATATTGAATAACATTGGTGTCTTGAAACTCGTCAATTAAAATTGATTTAAATCTTGAATGAAAATAAGACCTTACGAATTCATTGTCTTTAATCAGTTCAAAAGATTTTAAAAGTAATTCACCAAAATCTAGTAAATTATCTTGTTTACAGACTTCTTCATAACTTTTATATACTTTGTTTATAGTTTCTTTAAAAAAATCTCCTTGGTCATTTACATCTTTACATCTTAGCCCGTCATCTTTCCATGAATTTATCTGCCATTGACTTTGTCTTGCTGGCCAAGAGGCTTCATCTAAGTTTTGCTCTTTTGAAAGTCTTTTAATAATTCGCAGCTGATCATCAGAATCAAGTATTGTAAAACCACCATCTAGATCGGCTTCTTTGTAAAAACGTTTTAATAATCTATGAGAAAGGCCATGAAAGGTTCCACACCATAAATCATTAGCTGGAGATTGAAGGAGATCTTCAATTCTTGAACGCATTTCTGTTGCTGCTTTATTTGTAAAAGTTACAGCCATAATCGCTGATGGGTTCTTCTTTAGGGCTTCAACTTCCCATGCTACTTTATGAACTAAAACTCTTGTTTTGCCCGACCCAGCTCCCGCCAGCACCATAAGATGCTGTTTTTCAGATGTGACAGCTTGTCGCTGTTCTTCATTTAAATTGTCTAATATGTAAGATACATCCATTTAGGGATTCATTTTTTAGCTTAGGAAGGATATTCTAACCTTATGCCAACAAAATTATTGCGACAGATTAAAAATACTCTACCAGAATTAAGGAAATCTGAAAAAATTGTTGCTGAATTTATCTTAAAAGAACCAAAATCTGTAATTAACCTTAAAACAGCGGAAGCTTCATCTCTTATGGGTATTAGTGAGCCAACCTTAATCAGGTTTTGTAAAGCTATTGGGTTTTCTGGGTTTCAAGAGATGAAAATTAATTTATCCCAACAATTAGCAGCAGATGATTATTTTGAGATATATGAAATCCACCCAAATGATTCTATCCATGAACTTTGTGAAAAGGTTTTTGATACTGCGGTTAGTGAAATATTAAATGTAAGATCACAGATTGATCAGAAAATTCTAGAGCAGGCAATTCAAACATTGGCAAAAGCTAGTAGAGTTGAATTTTATGCTTTTGGGGGTTCTGCGCCTGTTGCAATGGATGGGCAGCATAAATTCTTTAGATTACAAATACCCTCTTCTTGCATTTCAGACCCTCATATTCAATTTATGTCAGCCAATTCGCTGAACAAAGATGATGTTGTTGTTGCTATATCTCAGTCAGGCACAACTTCAGCTCTAGTTGATAGCGTTAAGACAGTGAGGGAATCAGGAGTTAAGGTTATTGGGATTATGCCAGGAAATACTCCCCTGGCTAAAGTTTGTGATTTTTCTTTAACAATTAATGTTGGAAGTAACGATAGATTAACTATGCCACTAACTTCACGTCTTGCTTATACTGCTGTTATTGATGTTTTGACTATGGGTGTTGCCCAATTAAAGCCAGAGGCGCAAGATCATTTATACAATATTGCGGATAGTCAAAGATCGCTAAAAATTGATAACTGAGACTTTGAATAGGAGATTAAATGAATAGAGTTTTAAAACATCTTGGTTCTAAATACCCCATAGTTCAAGCCCCAATGGGTTGGATAGCAAGAAGTCAGCTGGCTTCTGCTGTATCTAATGCGGGAGGGTTTGGAATTATTGAAACTTCTTCAGGTGAGGTTGAAAATTGTAAAGAAGAAATTCGTAAAATGTCTGGTTTAACAGATAAACCTTTTGGAATAAATCTTCCGTTGTTGTTCTTAAAAGATGACAGTATGGTTAAATTTATTGTTGAACACGGGATCAAATTTGTAACAACTTCTGCAGGGGATCCGTCTAAGTATATTGGAGTATTAAGGTCAGCAGGGATAACTGTATATCATGCTGTGCCTAATGTTGCGGGTGCTATGAAGGCTGTTAATGCTGGTGTTGATGGATTAGTGGTTGAGGGTACTGAGGGCGGTGGATTTAAAGGATCTGAGGAAATTGGTCTGCTTGTACTAATTCAGGCAATTAGAAAAGAAACTGATATACCCATTATTGCTGCAGGTGGAATTGTTGATGGTGTTGGCATGGCGTCAGTTTTTGCTGCAGGGGCTGAAGGAATCCAGATGGGTACTAGGTTTGTTTCAAGCAAAGAAAGTCCAGTCCATGATAATTTTAAAGATAAAATAATAGCTTCTGATGAAGCTGGTACATGGATCTTAAATAAAAGGTCAAAGCCTTGCATAAGGGCTTTAAAATCTGAACTTACAAGCAAGATTCATGAAGACGGTATAATGGATATGACGGCTCTAGCTAATATAAAAGATTTATATTTTGAGGGCGATATGGAAGCGGCGCCAGCATTATCAGGCCAATCAGTTGGTTTAATTGATAGTGTAAAATCTGTAGAAGAGATTATTAATGAAACAATTGCAGAGTTTAATTCAACATGCAAAAAACTTTCAGAGGAGATATTCGATGAGTCAAGAAACTAAAGATTTTTTTAAAACCTATACTGATTTTGTTACGAAAGTAACTAGTGATCCAAGCATAGATATAGATGCTCTTAAAAAAAGATTGGATGAAATAGATTCAGAGTCTCCCATTAAGAGTCCAAGATTGTTGACAGCTGCTCTGGGTCTTGGGAGTGAGACTGGTGAATTTGTTGAAATCGTTAAGAAAATGTTTCTTCAAGGCAAGCCCGCATCAGAGGATAATATCTTTCATATGAAAAGAGAGTTGGGAGATATTATGTGGTATTGGACAACCGCATGTGCATCTTTGGGACTCGATCCTTACGAGGTTATAAGTGAGAATCAAAAGAAATTAGAGGCAAGGTACGGAGAACAATTTGAGGTTCAAAGAAGTGAAGTAAGAAAAGATGGGGATCTGTAAGAAAAAATCCTTTTGATGGAACATATTAAAGATTTAAAGATCGTTATAACTGCTGGAGCTTCTGGAGTTGGTGCTGAAATGGCAGTAGCTCTCTCACAAGCAGGAGCGCAAGTACTAATTTGTGATAAGAATAAAACTTTACTGAATGAATTTTCTCAAAATAATCCAAACATTATTTCGATAGAAGCAGATGTTGCTAATGAAAAGCAAATATCCTCAATGTTTTCTTCAATAAAAGATAAATTTGGAGAGATTAATGTTCTTATAAATAATGCTGGGATAGCCGGACCTTCAGCTAAGCTTGAAGATACTAGCTTTGATAAGTGGAAAGAAACATTAAATGTAAATCTAGATGGCACTTTTCTTTGCAGTAAGCTGGCTATACCTCTTTTAAAGAAGGCTGGAGGTGGTTCAATTATAAATATTGGGTCTACTTCATCTTTTATGGGGACTCCCCTTCGATCATCTTATTCCGCCTCGAAATGGTCTTTAATTGGATTAACAAAAACTTGGGCTATGGAGTATGGAGCAGAAAATATAAGAGTAAATACAATATGCCCAACATCTGTTAATGGAAATAGAATAGAAAATGTAATTCAAAAAGAGGCTAAGTATAGAGATACGACGCCAGAAAAAATTAAAAGTGCATATCTTAACCAAACCTCGCTAAAGGTTTTTATTGATGTAGAAGAGATTATAGGAATGGTGGTATATCTGTTATCGCCTTTGGCAAAAAAAATAACAGGTCAAATGCTAGTTATCGATGGTCATACTGAAAATTTATCAATAATTGATGAAGATGGTGAATAAATGAAGGCTGTATGGTATGAAAAAACAGGCTCTGCTTCTGATGTTCTAAGAGTTGGAGAAATATCTGATCCCCATCCTAAAGCTGGAGAGGTTTTAGTTAATGTTAAAGCTTCTGGTGTTAATCCTTCTGATGTAAAAATTAGGGCGGGTGCTAGGGGTGATCTTCAATATCCAATGGTTATTCCTCATTCTGATGGTGGCGGAATAATTGTTGATGTTGGCGAAGGGGTTAGTTCAGATAGGATAGGAGAGCATGTTTGGATTTGGAATGGAGCTTTTGGGAGAGCTTTTGGAACATGCGCAGAATTGATTGCATTACCAGCGATGCAGGCTGTCAAGATGGACCAAAGCACTTCATTTGAAGCTGCAGCTTGTATGGGTATTCCTGCATCGACTGCATATTATGGAATACTGGCAAATGGTTCTGTTGAGGGCCAAACAATAATGGTTA